>NZ_JBEPPX010000006.1:0-190281 GCF_040547535.1 Roseovarius sp. MBR-78 | reverse complement strand
GGTGACCGGATACTCCGGAATCGGTGACCGGATCAGATTGGAATGGGTGACCGGATCAAATCGGAATCCCCGACCGGATCACCCCGGAATGCGCAGGCTGGCCTATTACAACGCCGAGCGGCCCCACTCAACCCACGGCATCTTGACCCCCGACGAGGTCCATGCCAGCAAAACCGAACCCGTGAAAATGGCAGCCTGATGTAAAACCCTGATCCACCTTAACCGGGCTGCAAACTGGTCGAAAAAGCAGGACCACCTCTCCTCGCCGCCTGCGCCTTGGAGCGCTTGGCTGTTGACAAGTTGTAGTTCGTTCGCCTGAACCATGTCCCAAATCTCGTTGCCGGTAAAGCCGAGCGCCAAGACCACAATCACTTTCAACACCGGCGCGGCTCGCCTCCGAACGGATTCAACGAGCACGTTTCCGGGTGAACCCAAGCTGGCATGGACCACCGGTCCCTCTTCCTGATCCGGCGGCAAGAATACCGCTTGCAAGAGGTTCAAAGCTTCGGCATCGCCTGCGGCCTGACGCGCCAATTTCTGGTCTATCAATGTTATAAGTGCACCGATGATGCTGAGGTCCTGCGGAAAGACCCGCTGTCCGGTCACTTCGATTTCAGTAACTGCTTTCCGACCAACGATTTCAAAGTCGCCGTAGTACTGCCGATACAGTAGTTCTGTTTCTTTTCCGCCATACTCATGTATCCAGTTCCGACGCTTCATCGGAGGATAAAACTCTTTGGGTAGCTTTCGCATGGGCAGCATTTTGACATTGTGCAGTCTGCGGCCCAAATACTGAAATTCACCCCAATGACCGGTTCCATTGAACCGAACTCGATCTTCATCTGCACCTGCCAACTCGCCGACCATCGCGCGCTGGGTGAAATTCGGGTTCGGCACGAAGATCAAGGCCCCCTTCGGAAGCGCGTGCAATATTTCATCTGCGGTATTCCGATACATCGCAACACGGGACGGTGTGTCTTCATTCTGATATTCTGCCAAATCTTGGGGAGGCAACGGGTCGCCTCTGGATTTCTCTGTCTTCACCCATTCTGCAAAGGCTCGCGCACGTTTTATCTGATCTTCAATGCCATCGAAATCGCGAGGCCGCTCGCCCGCCGGAATGCCCAAGAATGCAAGGTCAGGCGCAATTGCATGATTTGCGTTAAACGCGCCTAGTAGATGATAGCCCGTTCCCGGTCTGACCATATATGCTCGGTGATTTTGAGGAAGGACCTTTGTCTTTAGATCAACTACCACCATTGTTCGGCCCTCATTCTCGCTTCCCTTCTGGCATTTATCTGCCGATTAGGTGCTGCGGTCAACTCATACACAAAATATGGTAGAGTTATCCATTGGCGTGATAGACCGCGTCGGTTACAAGATGCGAAATGGTGCGCCTCAGCCGCCGTCTGCAAAAACGAACACAACTCCCCAAAATGTTCACACTTTGTTCTTTTTCGCACAGTGAGAACATGGCGCGAACGTTGAAGGCTCACATAAACGCACTGTTTCCCTCAGTGATGTATCTAAACCATTGAAAAGACTCGCGAATCATGCTTCGCGCCATTACATTCACGTCAAACGAGCATTAGGCGTAAATGGAAATGGAGGGTCAGGCGTGAAGATCGTAACTTATGTCCGAGTGAGTACCGATCAGCAGGGGCGCAGCGGCCTTGGGCTGGAAGCCCAGCGGGAAGCAATCCGGGCGTATGCGAAGACCGCTAACGCGGTCACGGTGGCGGAATACCAAGAGGTAGAATCGGGGCGGAATAACGACCGTCCGGCCCTACAGGAAGCTATCCGCAAAGCCCGCCTGACCAATAGCCGCCTTTGTATAGCCCGTCTCGACAGGCTCAGCCGAAATGCCGCTTTTCTCCTTACTTTACAGGAGTCTGGCGTCGATTTCGTATGCTGTGACAACCCCCACGCCACGCCCCTGACCATCGGTGTCTTGTCGCTTGTCGCGGCTGAGGAAGCCCGTTCGATCAGCACCCGCACAAAGGCCGCTCTACAGGCCGCGAAGGCGCGCGGGACCAAGCTTGGCAACCCCCACGGCGCAGAGCCATTCAAGCGCGCTGGTAAGGGCAACGTGGACGCTGTGAAGGCCAATCAGAAGCGGGCTGACGCCCGCGCCGCCGACCTCGCCGATACGTTGAGTGACCTTGTACAGGCCGGGTATACGACCTTGCAGGCACAGGCGGACGAACTGAATCGCCAAGGATACACAACGCCCCGTGGCGGACGCTGGCACCCGTCCAGCGTATCCAATTTACGGAAGAGATTGGCGGCTACGTAGCCGTCTCGCTCATAACGGCACATAGGCGGCTCAGAGATACGCTGGCGGGGGCATATACGGTGGTGGCCCGCGTTAGCGGGCATGCCCGGACAACCGCTGAGGCCAACTAAGTCATTGATTTCATTTAATAAAAAGGGGACCCGTCAGGGGGTATCCCTATACCCCAAAATCGGGCGCAGGTGCTGTCAGCACCTATGCAACCAAATTGTGCTTAATAGTTGCAGTGTGCCCCGAAAACCCACCGATTTGTTGCAATCGCCAATCGTTCACGGGGTGCAATATTCCACCGTAAAAAATGAAGTGGTTCACCAAAAATGTGGACGGGGACCCCGCCGGGAAGGACACCACCCCTCCCTCGATTTACGATCTGGCCTCAGAAATTTTCAGTTGAAATCGAATTAGAGTTACACGCGCCGCCGTGACCCGTTTTCGGCCCGTTTTCTAGGTGCCTCGCGGGTCCTGTGATATTCTGTATCCATCTCCAGCAGTCACACGCCGACCCTCTTCCGGCGAGTGCTAGGCGAGGTCGGGGCCGTTCTTGGCTGCCACTGTGGACCGCCCCGACCCCGCCATCCTTTTTCGAGCAGCCAGAAAAGAAAGGCCCCCAGAATGGCCGAAACCCACGACCTCAGACTCAAGATAGATGCATCCGCCGCCAAGCGTGGGGCCGCAGAATTCAAGGGCGCTATCAATACCCTGCGCCGTGCCACAGATGACCTGTCAGGTGACAACCTACAGCGCCTGCGCGAACAGTATGGGCGCGTGAACGCCGAACTCGACGCCCACCTAGAGCGCCTGCGCAAGGTGGCAGAGCTAGAGGCCGGTCTGGCCAATAGTCAATTGATCGACTCCATCCGGGGCGAACTGACAAGCGACGGTAATATATTCACCGGCGACGTTGACGCCGTCCGGCGCGCGTTCGAGACCACCAATGACCGCGCCCGGACCCTTCTGAATCTTATGCAGGACGTCAAGCGCGCCCGCACCTTCGAAGAACAGGCCGAAGCGGTCACGCGCCTGAGACAGGCGGTGGAATCCACAGCCGGGGGCTTGGACAAGGCCGAAGGGTCCGCCGCTGGCGTGCTATCTCAGTTGGTGCGCGCCGAGGATGCAGCCCTGCGCCTTCTAGCCGCCCAGAATGGAACGACCAAGGCAACCAACAACGCCAGTGCCGCCGCCAGCAACCTTGCCGGTCAGGTGGGCACCGCCGCGAACGAAGCCGCGCGCCTTCTGGCGAATCTTGGTAGCGCGCCAGCCGCTCTAGGGGCTATCGGCAAGAGTGTTCAGGAACAGATCGGGGCCATACAGGCCCAGAACAAGGCCCTGAATCTCCAGATCGAAAAGGGTCTCTCCGCCGCCGCCGCAAACCGCCGGGTGCAGCTTGATCAGGTCCTATCCGACGCCCGCGCCCGTGGCCAGAATGTGGGCGTTGAGCAGATCGCGCCCCGGCTGGCAGAGATCGCCGCCCTAGAACAGGCAACCAAGGAACAAGAGGCCCTGCGCAAGTCGCTGGCAGAGGCCAACCGTCCCGCCCGCCGGGGCGGATCTCGAAAGCAAGCCCTGACAGAGGAACAGAAGGCGATTGAAAAGACCTCCCGCGCCATTGAAGAACGCCTGCGCAACCTTCAGGCCGAAAACACTGCCCTTGATCTGGTGGCGTCTGGCCAGTTCCAGACTACGGAAGCCGCGAAGCTGATGGCTGAGGCCATGATCGCGGGTAATGGCGCGGTGGACCAGCAGACCGCAGCGATGATCCGCCAGATTGACGCCGCCCAGAAGCTGAACAACGAACTGACCGCCGCCGCAAATCAGGGCGCGCGGGCATGGCTAGACGCCGTCCCCAGCTACCGCGAAGCGGGCCGCATGATCGAAGAGGATATTCTCGACAACCTGTCATCTGAGATCGCGTCTTTCGCCAAGACCGGGAAGTTCGACTTCGAACGTCTCGCCGACTCCATCCTCGCGACGATGGTCGATTTGGCGGCTAAGCTGGCAGTGAAGGAACTGTTTGGCGACGCCCTGTCTGGCGGGTCCAGTTCCGGGGGTGGCCTCCTGTCAGGCCTCTTTGGCGGAAACGGCGGCTTCCTCGCAGGCCTCTTCTCTGAAGGTGGATATTCAACGCAGGCCGTAGCGCATAGCACCGTCCCGGCGGCGGCGTTCAAGAATGCACCGCACTTCTCGGAAGGCACCCCGAACACCTCTGGCATCCCCGCCATGCTGCCCCCCAACGAAGCCGTTATTCCGCTGTCCAAGGGGCGCAAGATTCCCGTTGAAATGACGGGCGGGTCAAACGGCGGCGCAGCCCAGATGCTGAACTACAGCCCCACGTACAATATCACCGCGCCAGACCCGGACGCCTTCCGGCGGACCCAGAACCAAGTTGCGGCGGACGGTCTGAGCGCCGCCCAGAGAGCATTGAGGAAGAACGGATAAAATGAGCCGACTCGGAATATACGCAGAAAAGATCAACGCAATCCGCGAACAGCGCGGATTGACCCAATCCGGTTTCCGGACGGATGGAACCGACCCGGCAAAGGGCGACAAGGAAGCGATGTTGCGGGACATGTACCACCGCGCCGACTCGCATCTACCACCCGGTATAGGCCCCGCTAACGCGGGCGAAGACCCGGAGTCCGACGAGAACGTGTGATGAGATTGTTATAGATCGCTCACCAGTTCGGCGAGTTTTACCGCGACAGTTGCCATAGGGTCTTCTGCGGTGCTCAGGCCACTTCGCGAACCAAGCATAGGGCTGACTTCGCGAAGAGTTTCATATGTAGTTTCATGCACGATAGGAACGAGCAAGTCGCGCGCGAGTAGTACCGAAAGCTCTTTTTCCGCGATTCCCTCTCCACGAATGCGCTCTAGGAACTTAGGCGTTACGAGCACGATCCCAACGCGTGACCTCGCAAGACCTTTGTCAATTTCGCGTAGTAATGACGAGCCGAGAAGTACGTCTTTCTCGCTAAACCAGACAGTAACACCGCGAGATTCGAGCAAATCATGCAGTTCCTTAGCCGCCCCGCCCCGGTCATCCCATGCGTGACATAGAAATACGTCCCGAGACTCAGGTGGGGGCGTACGCGTCTCGACGCTACGGCGGATCGGTGTAAGTGCTTGCACCTCAGTAGGCGTGTAGCTTACTGACGAACCCGCTGGCGACCAGCGTGGTTTACTCCTACCGGAACTGCCGCCACCCCGACTGCTGCTACTTATAGAGCCGCCGCTGCTGTAGCCCGATGAAGAATAGCCCGAAGAATAACCATAACTGCGGTAACCGCCATAGCGATGACGACATGCAGGGCAATTCGCCGCTGCGGCGGCTGAACGGTGGCCGTTTACTGGTGCGGTGCATCTTGCCATTTCGGCACTATACAAGGTGGTCTCGCGCTCCACAAGTACAACTTGTAGACTTAAGGACTCATAGAATGCGCGGTCCGACACGCGCAATCCGTTGTCATAACCGGCTGTGTTTTGGACATAAGTAGGGAAACGGGCCTGAATCACCGTCAATCCCAAATCGCCGTGCGGGTTGCATATGTAAGTTCAAGGCAGACCGCGCCCCCTTGCCTGCTATACATTTCAAGCGCGCCTGCTATACATTGCGAAAAAGCGCCCCCTAAGTTTCCTTTAGTTTTCAATACTTAAAGGGTTTTTGGGAATGGTGGGTGATGAGAGACTCGAACTCCCGACATCTTCGGTGTAAACGAAGCGCTCTACCAACTGAGCTAATCACCCATCCGCTGTGCCTGATAGCGATCCGCCCCGCCCCGTGCAAGAGGCCTTGCGTACGGGACCAGGGTGCCCCTTTTGATCTGAACCGTGCCCGCGCCGCGCGCGCAGTCGGTCATCGGCTTGGTGGGCGGCGTTTGTGGCCTGTTGCCGCCATTCGCCCCCTGCCCCCCGCGCGGAACAAGGCGCGCTTGCGCGCCGCCGCGCGCGCGCCCGACCGCCCGGACGGGCGGGCGCTTTTGCAACGTATATCCCCCGCGCAATCGTTGCAGTATTTTGCGCCATAAAGTGCATTCCAAAACCGTTGCAGCGCCCACCCGCGGTCGGGCGCTCGCGCGGCTCGGCACATGTCCGCGAACGTCCTCACCAGCCCCTGATCGCTCTCCTCGCACACCATCGGGCACCTTGTGTCGGGTGACGAGCCCTACGCCTCCCGCGCCACCGCGCGGCGCACCATGTCCCAGTAGAGCGTCTCGACCTCCGAAAGGCTCAGCCGTCCTTGCGCGCGGAACCAGGTGTTGATCCCGGTCAGCATCGCGATGAGCGCCATCGCCGTGATACGCGGCTCGGCCACGGCAAGGCGGCCCTCGGCCACGCCCCGGCGCAGGATCGCCTCCAGCCGGGTCTCGTAATCGCGGCGCAATCCCTCGATGATGTCGAAGTTTTCCGGCGTCAGATTGCGCAATTCCATGTAGGAGACAAAGACGGCATCGGCGCGCCGCGTGTTGAAGCGGATGTGAAAGCGGGTGAAGGCCTCGAGCGCGTCGAGCGCCGCGCCTGTCGGGGCCACGCCGTCCCACCCGGCCAGCAGGTCCTCCATATGGGTGCGCATGAGATCGAACAGCAATGTCTGCTTGTCGGGCGTGTAATTATAGAGGGCACCGGCTTGCACGCCGACCTCGCCTGCGATCTTTCGCATGGAAACAGCGGCATAGCCATGCTGCGCGAAGAGCCGCAGCGCCGCCTCGCGCACCCGTGGGCCGGTGATGTCGGAATGCGATCCTTGCGTGCGTGCCATGCCAACGGTTTATCTGAACACGCGTTCAGATCAAGGCCCCGCTTGCCCCCGCCCCCCCGGACTGGCAAGAAAGGGGCGAGAGTTCCGCTGCGAGGCCCCGATGCGCCCCTTCCCGCCCAGCCTTTGCGCGCTTGCCGCGCTTGTCGCGCTCGCTGCCTGCGCCGAGCGCTATCCGCTGTCGCCCGAGCTGGTGGCCTCGGGGGCGGGCACGCCTTATCCCAGGCTTGTGCCCGCAGAGCAGATCGTCGCGCAGGTGCCGCCCGCCGGGGTTGCCCCCGCCGAGGCCGCCCCCGCCGTCACCACCCGCGCCGAGCGGTTGCGCGCGCGCGCAGGCCGGTTACGCGGCCCGGTGCTCGACGCCGAGACACAAACCCGGATGCAACGCGGCGTGGGCGGCTGAGCCGCGTTGCAAGCGGCGGGCGAACCCGTTACATCGCGCCGCAACGCACGCGGCCTTGAGTATCGGAGACAGCCATGACCACCCCCCTGCGCCTCGGCATTGCCGGGCTTGGCACCGTCGGCACCGGCGTGGTGCGCATCGTGCGGCAAAAGGCCGAGCTGTTGCAGGCCCGCACCGGTCGCGCCGTCACCATCAGCGCGGTCTCGGCGCGCAGCCGCGACAAGGATCGCGGCGTGAGCCTTGCGGGCTACGGCTGGGAGGATGATCCCGTGGCGCTGGCGCAGCGCGCGGATGTGGATGTGTTCGTGGAGTTGATGGGCGGCTCGGATGGCCCCGCCAAGGCCGCGACCGAGGCGGCGATTGCGGCAGGCAAGGATGTGGTGACGGCCAACAAGGCGATGCTCGCGCATCACGGGCAGGCGCTGGCGCTCGCGGCCGAGGCCGCAGGTCGCGTGATCCGCTTCGAGGCCGCCGTGGCGGGCGGCATCCCGGTGGTGAAGGCGCTGACCGAGGGGTTGGCGGGCAACGAGATCACCCGCGTGATGGGCGTCATGAACGGCACCTGCAACTATATCCTGACGCAGATGGAGGCCACCGGCCAAGGCTATAACGCGCTTTTTGAAGAGGCCGACAAGCTGGGCTATCTGGAAGCCGATCCCAATCTCGACGTGGGTGGCATCGACGCAGGGCACAAACTCGCCTTGCTCTCGGCTATCGCCTTTGGCTGCCAGGTGGATTTCGAGGGCGTGACGCTCGAAGGCATTCAGGAAATCACCCTCGACGATATCCGCCGCGCCGCCGATATGGGCTATCGCATCAAGCTTTTGGGTGTGGCGCAGATGACGGGGCGCGGGCTGGAGCAACGCATGTCGCCCTGCCTTGTGCCCGCCGCCAGCCCGCTGGGGCAGCTTGAGGGCGGCACCAACATGGTGGTGCTGGAGGGCGACGCGGTGGAACAAATCGTGCTGCGCGGCCCCGGCGCGGGCATGGGGCCGACGGCAAGCGCGGTGATGGCCGATGTGATCGACATCGCGCGCGGCACGCGGCTCTCGACCTTCGGGCAGCCTGCCGCGACGCTGGTGCCCTGTGCGCGCGCAAGCAGCGCGACACCCGCGCCCTATTACCTGCGCATGGCGCTGCGCGACAAGCCCGGTGCGCTCGCCAAGGTGGCGACCTGCCTCGGCGAGGCCGGGGTCTCCATCGACCGGATGCGCCAGTATCGCCATGACGACACCACCGCCCCGGTGCTCATCGTCACCCACAAGACCAATCGCGACGCGCTCGACACCGCGCTTTCGGGCATTCGCCGCCTCGACGTGCTGGCCGCCGATCCGGTGGCGCTGCGCATCGAGCAGGTCTGAGCCGCCGCTTGTGCGCGGGTGCCGCGCTCTTTAATCTTTTCCCGACTCATTCATAAGGATCACCCCATGAGTTCCGATATTGCCTTCAACGACCGTATGATCTCGCTTGGCCTTGCGCGCGTGGCCGAACAGGCGGCGCTCGCCTGCGCCGACCTGATTGGCCGCGGCGACGAGAAGGCCGCCGACCAGGCCGCCGTCAACGCCATGCGCGAGCAGCTCAACATGCTCAATATCAAGGGCGTGGTGGTGATCGGCGAGGGCGAGCGCGACGAGGCACCGATGCTGTTCATCGGCGAGGAGGTGGGCACCGGCGATGGCCCCGGTGTGGATATCGCGCTCGACCCGCTGGAAGGCACGACGCTGACCGCCAAGGCCATGCCCAATGCGCTCACCGTGATCGCGATGGCCCCGCGCGGCACGCTCTTGCACGCGCCCGACACTTATATGGACAAGCTGGCCATTGGGCCGGGATACCCCGAGAATGTCGTGTCGCTGGCGATGGGGCCACGCGAGCGGGTCGAGGCGCTGGCCGCTGCGCGCGGCTGCCGCCCGTCGGAAATCACCGTCTGCGTGCTGGAGCGCCCGCGCCACGAGGCGATGATCGCCGAGTTGCGCGAGACCGGTGCCGCGGTTCATCTCATCACCGATGGCGATGTGGCGGGCGTGATCCATTGCGCCGAATCCGAGCGCACCGGCATCGACATGTATATGGGCACCGGCGGCGCGCCCGAGGGGGTGCTGGCGGCCTCGGCGCTCAAATGCATGGGCGGGCAGATGTGGGGGCGGCTGGTCTTTCGCAACGATGACGAGCGGGCGCGCGCGACCAAGGCTGGCATCACCGATTTCGACCGGGTCTATGCCCGCGACGAGATGGTGACCGACCAGGTGATCTTTGCCGCCACCGGCGTCACCGATGGCTCGATCCTCAAGGGCGTGCATCGCCGCCCCGGTTTCGTCGAGACCGAGACGGTGCTGATGCGCTCGCGCACCGGATCGGTGCGGCGCATGGTCTATCGCAGCAAGCGTGACTGATCGGCGGGCAAGGCGGGGGGCGCTGCCCCCGTCCCCGCAAGGGCGGGGACTCCCCCGGAATATTTATGGCAAGATGAAGCGGGGCCTTGCCACATGACCGCTTTTCTTGGGGTGGAGCATTCGCTTGGCGGGCGGCGCTGGGTCGGGCCGGGGGTCGAGACGGCGCGCCATGCCGAGGCGATGGCGCAGGCGACCGGCCTGCCGCCCGCCCTGTGCCTTGTGCTGGCGCGGCTCGGCGTGCCGGAGGCGGGGGCCGAGAGCTATCTTGCGCCGACGCTGCGCGATCTCATGCCCGACCCGCGATCTTTGCGCGACATGGAGACGGCGGCGGCGCGGCTTCTGGCGGCGGTGGCGGGGGCCGAGCGGATCGCGGTCTTTGCCGATTACGACGTGGATGGCGGCACCTCGGCGGCGCTCTTGATCGACTGGCTGCGGCGGATGGGGGCGGGGCGGCCCACACTTTATATCCCCGACCGGATCGACGAGGGCTATGGGCCGAACCCGCCCGCGATGCGCGATCTGGCGGCGGGTCATGACCTGATCATCTGCGTCGATTGCGGCACGCTGAGCCATGAGGCGCTGGGTGCTGCCGAGGGTGCGGATGTGGTGGTGCTCGATCACCATCTGGGCGGCGAGACGCTGCCGCCCGCTTTGGCGGTGGTCAACCCCAACCGGCAGGACGAATCGGGCGATCTTGGGCATCTTTGTGCGGCGGCGGTGGTGTTTTTGATGCTGGTCGAGGCGGGGCGGCAATTGCGCGCGGCGGGGCGCGCGGGGCCGGACCTGATGGCGCTCTTGGATCTGGTGGCGCTGGCGACGGTGGCGGATGTCGCGCCGCTCACCGGCGTCAACCGCGCCTTTGTGCGGCAGGGGCTGGTGGTAATGGCGCGGCGCGCGCGGCCCGGTCTGGTCGCGCTCTCGGATGTGGCGCGACTTGATCGCGCGCCAGCGGCCTATCACCTCGGCTTTGTCCTTGGCCCGCGCATCAATGCCGGAGGCCGCATCGGGCAGGCCGATCTGGGCGCGCGGCTTCTGGCGACGAATGACGCGGGCGAGGCGCGCGCGCTGGCCGAGCGGCTGGAGGTGCTCAACGAGGAGCGCCGCGCGGTCGAGGCGGAGGTGCGCGCCGCCGCAATGGCACAGGCCGAGGCGCGCGGGTTCGATGCGCCGCTCGTGTGGGCGGCGGGCGAGGGCTGGCATCCGGGCGTGGTGGGGATCGTGGCGAGCCGTCTCAAGGAGGCGGCGAACCGGCCCGCCGTGGTGATCGGGCTTGACGGAGATGAGGGCAAGGGTTCGGGGCGCTCGGTGGCGGGGGTCGATCTTGGTGCGGCGGTGCAGCGGCTGGCGCGCGAGGGAGTGCTGCTGAAGGGCGGCGGGCACAAGATGGCCGCTGGTCTTACAGTGGCGCGTGACCGGCTGGACGAGGCGATGGCGCGGCTCTCGGATCTGCTGGCGCGGCAGGGCGCGGGCGAAGGCGGCCCCGCCGATCTGCGGCTCGACGGGGTGCTGATGCCCGGTGCCGCCACGCCCGAACTGGTCGAGCGGTTGGAGGCGGCGGGGCCGTTCGGCGCGGGCGCGCCGGGGCCGCGCTTTGTCATCCCCGATTGCCGGATCGGCTTTGCCCGCGCGGTGGGCGAGACGCATCTGAAGCTGCGGCTCGATGACGGGCTTGGCGCGCGGCTCGACGCCATCGCCTTCGGTGCCTTTGACGGACCGCTTGGCCCCGCGCTGCTGGCACATGGCGGCGCGCGGTTCCATGTCGCCGGGCGGCTTGATGTCAACCACTGGGGCGGGCGGCAAACCGTTCAGTTGCGGGTCGAGGACGCGGCACCCGCCGGATGAGCGGCGCGGGCGGCCTTGGGTTTTTCCACGGCGCGACCGCTTTTTCGCAAAATGCCCCTTGCGCCGCCCGGTGGTTTTTCATAATCACGCATCACGCCAAGCGTGGCCCGTTCGTCTATCGGTTAGGACGCCAGGTTTTCAACCTGGAAAGAGGGGTTCGACTCCCCTACGGGCTGCCACTTCATCCGCCAAGATATTGGAACGCATGAGATTTATCTTCGTGTCGTCTTGTATATTACAAGCCGCTCGCTTATGTCCTCGGCCCATCGGTATCTTGACGCCTTCCCATCGCCCTGATCTTGTGGCTTGCCCGGCACGCCTTGTTGCGCGCGCGGGGCAAGCGGCACAGGGCATTCTCAGGCCATGCGCCATCCCCCGCATCGCATCGGGCACCTTGTGGCAAGGGCGGCACGCGGGCGGTGGCACCGGATTTTGGCGCGCGACTGACGGTGCCCTAACCCGCGAGATGCCCCGTGGCGGCGATGAAATCGGTGAGGCAGGTGGCATACCCAGCGGGGCTGTCGATGGGGGGCAGATGGCCGGTGCCGCGCAACAGGCGGAACTGCGAGCCGGGGATGAGGTCGATGGTTTCGCGCACCAGATCGGGCGGGGTGGAGCCGTCCTCGGCCCCGGCAATCCCGAGCGCGGGCAGGCGCAGCGCGGCGGTGGCGGTGTAGAAATCGGTGCCGGAGATGGCCGCCGCGCAACCGGCATAGCCCTCGGGGTCATGGGCGCAGAGATGCTCAAACCACGGCAGGTGGTGGCCCGCCGCAACATAGGCGCGCGGAAACCAGCGGGTGCAGGAGGCGGCGGCAAGCTCTTCCATCCCGCCGGGGCGGCGCGCGGTGGCGATGCGCTCGGCCCAGATCTCGGGCGTGGCGATCTTGGCCCCGGTATTCGACAACACCAGCGCGCGCACCAGGTCGGGGCGCTTCACCGCCAGCCCCTGCGCCACCATGCCGCCGATGGAGAGGCCCACGAACATGGCATCGCGCAGGCGCAAATGATCCAGAAGCCGCTCGGCGTCGCGGATAAGCGCGCCCATCGTGTAGGGCGCGGGCGGGGTCGAGGAGGCCCCGTGCCCGCGCGCGTCATAGCGGATCACCCGCAGGCCCGGCGGCAGGAGCGGTACGATGTGGTCCCAGAGGAGCGCCCCGGTGCCGAGCGCATGGGCCAGCACCAGCGGCGGGCCGTCGGGCGTGCCCTCGTCGAGGTAATGCAGCGTGATGTCGTCGAATGTCGCGAAGGGCATGGGGCTATTCCAGCAGGCCAAGGGCGTCGCGAAAGGTGGCGGCGTCGACATTGCCGCCCGAGATGGTGGCGATCACCGCCTCGCCCTCGATCTCTGGCCCGTGAAAGAGGGCGGCGGCGAGGGCCACCGCGCCGCCCGGCTCGGCCACCAGCTTGAGCCGCTGGAAGGCGTGGGCCATGGCGCGCATGGCCTCGTCCTCGGTCACGACGAGACCGGGGCCGCAGAGCCGCGCCATGATCGGAAAGGTGAGATTGCCGGGCTGCGGCGTGATGATCGCGTCGCAGAGGCTGCCCGAAAGCCGCGTGTTGCGCTCGATCCGGCCGCTGGCCAGCGAGCGGGCCACGTCGTCGAAGCCCTCCGGCTCCACGGGCCGGGCGCGCAGACCCGGTGCATCGGCCTCGAGCGCGAGGGCGATGCCCGAGGTGAGGCCGCCGCCTCCGCAGCAGACCAGCACATCGGCGGTCTCGATGCCAAGCGCAGTGGCGTCTTCGGCGATTTCCAGTCCTGTCGTGCCTTGGCCCGCGATCACGTCCGCGTTGTCGAAGGGTTTGATCAACGTCAGGCCCCGCTCGGACGAGAGCGCCGCGCCGATGGCGTCGCGATCCTCCGAGGCGCGGTCGTAGAGCACCACCTCGGCGCCAAGCGCGCTTGTGTTGTCGATCTTGAGGCGGGGCGCATCGGACGGCATGATGATGACGCAGGGCACGCCGAATTGCTGCGCCGCCAGCGCCACGCCCTGTGCGTGATTGCCGCTGGAAAAGGCGATGACGCCGCGCGCGCGAGTGTCGGGGTCGAGCGCTGATACAGCCGAGCGCCCGCCGCGATATTTGAAGCTGCCGGTATGTTGCAGGCATTCGGGTTTGATGAAAACGCGCCGCCCGGCGATCTCGTCGAGGAAGGGCGAGGACAAAAGCGGCGTGCGTCGCGCGTGGCCCTGAAGGCGGGCGGCGGCGGCGCGGATCATGGTGATATCGGTCATTTTGTCTGGTCCATCAGGGCATGGATGGCGGCAAGCGCCTCCGGCTCGTCGAGGAAGGGGACATGGCCCCGGTCGGGCACGGTGGCCGCGATGAGGCCGGGGTGGCGGGCCTGCATCGCGGCGAATGTCTCGGGCGAGAGCAGGTCGGAATTGGCGCCGCGAATGGCGGCAAGCGGCAGGTTGCGCAGCGTGTCGAACATCTGCCAGAGGTCCGGGGCTTCGCCCGCGCCCGCCTGCCCGATGAGCGCGTCGCGCAGGCGGGGATCGTAGCGCAGCGCCAGCCCGCCGCCGGGGGCCTCGGCAAACATCGCCTCGGCCTGCGCGCGCCAGCGCGCAAGCGGCACGCCGGGAAAGCCGGTTGCGTGGACATGGGCGAGGGCGCTGGCGGCGGCATCGAGATCGGGCAGGTCGGGCGCGCGACCGACGTAATCCATGATCCGCTCCAGCCCCTCGGTGGCGACTTCGGGGCCGATATCGTTGAGCACCACGCCTGAGAGCCGATCAGGCGTCAGATAGGCCAGCGCCATCGCGATCAGCCCGCCGCGCGAGGTGCCGATCACCGTCACGCGGGGCAGGCCGAGATGGTCGAGAAGTTCCACCGCGTCGCGCGCCTCGGTCAGGATATTGTAGGACATGAAATCGGGCGCATGATCGGATTGCCCGCGCCCGCGATAATCGAGCCTGATCACGCGGTGCCCTGCCAGATGCGGCAGCAGGAACGCGAAATCGGCGCTGTTGCGCGTGAGCCCCGCAAGGCAGAGGATGGGCGTGCCGTCGCCCTCATCCTCGTAGTGCAACGACAGCCCGTCCGAGGTGGTAAACCGCGCCATCAGCCGCGCACCAGCTCGGGGATGCCGGAGAGGTCGGACAGCTGCCGGTCGGGGGCGGCGGGCAGGCGGTCTACCGGGTCGCCCGCGCGGTTGACCCAGACAGTCTGAAACCCGTAACCTGCAGCGGCGCAGGCGTCCCAGCCATTGGACGAGACGAAAAGCACCTCCTGCGGCGCGCAGCCGAAACGCTGTCCGACCAGGTCATAAACCACGCGGGCGGGCTTGTAGATGCCCACGCTTTCGACCGACAGCACATCGTCGAGCACATCGCCGATCCCCGCTGAGCGCACCGCGCCGTCGAGCATGTCGGGCGCGCCGTTTGAGAGGATCGCGGTGTTGAGGCCTGCGGCCTTGAGCGCGGCCAGCATCGCGGGCACTTCGGGATAGGCCGCAAGCTCCCAGTAAAGCTGTAGCAGGCGCTCGCGCAGCGCCGTGTCCTCCTGCAAGCCCTCCGATTCGAGCGCCCAATCAAGCCCGTCCTGCGTCACCTGCCAAAAGCCGATATGCGTGCCCATCACGGCCCGCAGCCAGGTATATTGCAACTGCTTCAAGCGCCATTTCTCGGCAATCGCGGGCCAGTGGCGGGCAAAGTTCTCGCGCCCCGGCTCGGCGGCGGCGCTGCGGGCGGCGGCGGCCACGTCGAAAAGCGTGCCATAGGCGTCGAAGATACAGGTGGTGATGGGCATGGGTGTCTCCTTGGATCGGTCGCGCCGAGACTGGCACGGATGCGGGGGAGGGGGAAGCCCCGGCGCGCCAGCAGTCTGTTTGCGAATCCGTGGCGGCTCGGCTAGGGTAGAATCATCAACCAAGAACCCGCGCGAGACGCGGCCTTGCAAACCCACCCCTCCCACATATTGGAACATGGCATGACCCAGGTCAAAGAGGGCGATACCGTCCGTATTCACTATACCGGCACGCTCGCCGATGGCGAGACCTTCGACAGCTCGCAGGGCCGCGACCCGCTGGAATTCACCGTAGGCTCGGGCCAGATCATCCCCGGCCTCGATGCCGCGTTGCCCGGCATGGCCGTGGGCGAGAAAAAGACTGTCGAAGTGCCCGCCGCCGATGCCTATGGCACCGCCGATCCCGACGCCAAGCAAGCGGTGCCGCGCGCCGATATCCCCGAGGATATCCCGCTCGATATCGGCACGCGCCTTCAGGTGCAGACGCCGCAGGGGCAGGTGATGCCGGTGACGGTGGCCGAGGTCACCGAGGAACAGGTGATCCTCGACGCCAACCACCCGCTGGCGGGGCAGGATCTGACCTTTGCCATCGAACTGGTCGAGATCGCCTGAGCCAGGCCGCTCAGGGCAACCGCGCGCGCCGGGCCCTTGCCCGGCGCGTTGCGTTTTGGCGACTGCTAAATCAGGGCCGATATCGTTTCCCGTCATCCGCGCGCTGCGTTAGGCTTGCCGAAAACCCGCCAGAGCCGGAGGCCCGCCCGTGACGACGACCGAGACGATCCTGACCCGCATCCGCGAATTGCAAGAAGAGCTTGAGGCAGATTTTGCCCGCCGCCGCGCCGCGTTCCGATACGGGATCGAGAACGGGCGCGTGGTGTTCGAGGCGGAGATGCGCCGCCGTCACCGCGAGATGCGGGTGCGGCTTTTGACCTTCCTGCGGCGGGCGCGGCCGCTGACGATCATCACCGCGCCGGTGATCTATTCAATGATCGTGCCCTTTGCGCTGCTCGATCTCTTCGTGTCGATTTATCAGGCGGTGTGCTTTCCCGTCTACGGGATCGAGAAGGTGCGGCGCGGCGATTTCATCCGCATCGACCGCCATCACCTTGCCTATCTCAACGCGCTGCAAAAGCTCAACTGCGTCTATTGCGGCTATTGCAACGGGCTTATCGGCTATGTGCAGGAAATCTCGGGCCGGACCGAGGCCTATTGGTGCCCGATCAAGCATGCCGCGCGGGTGGGCGCGCACCACGCCTATTACGCGCAATTCGTCGATTACGGCGATGCCGAGGGGTTCGAGCCGGGTCTGCACGCCGCGCGCCGCCGGATCACAAGGCCGGGATTGTCGGGGATCGCGCCGGAGGGGTGAGGCGGGTCAGGCGCGGCTGCGGCGCAGGCGGATCACCACGTCGACAGCGGTGATCTCAGCCCCTTCGGGGGCCTGCGGCAGGCGGGTGATTTCAAGCTCGTCGGCGGGGGCATCGCTCAGCCGGTTCTCGTCTTCCCAGAAGAAATGCGGGTGGTCGTGGGTGTTGGTGTCGAAATAGCTTCTGGAGCCGTCCACCGTCACCTCTTGCAACAGGCCTGCATCGCAAAACGCCTTGAGCGTGTTGTAGACGGTGGCGAGCGATACCCTTTCGCCCGCATCCCGCGCATCGGCAAAGAGGCTCTCGGCGGTGACGTGGCGGTGGCATCCGTCGCCATGCAAGAGCCGCGCCAGCGCAACGCGCTGCCGCGTCGGTCGAAGTCCGACCCGCCCGAGCCAATCGACTGCCGTGATATGCTGGGTGTCCATCATGCGCCCATCCCTGTTCCTGACCGGCAATATAGGGTTTCTGCCCCCCGGATTTCAAACGAAAACCGCTTTGGCGTGGCTGCGCTGGCAGGGGACATGCCGGAGAGTGCCGAGATGCAGCAGGGTTGCAACATTATTTCACGCGGTGATAGAGGGGGGCGAGACCTCTCCCGCCTGCATGTGAAAGGGATTCCCCCGATGGCCGAGTATCCGCGCAGCTTTGATCGTGATGACCTGCTGAAATGCGCAAGGGGAGAACTTTTTGGCCCCGGCAACGCGCAACTACCCGCGCCGCCGATGCTGATGATGGACCGGATCACCGATATTTCCGGCGATGGCGGCGCGCATGGCAAGGGCCATGTGGTGGCCGAATTCGACATCAAGCCCGACCTGTGGTTTTTCGAGTGCCACTTTCCCGGCAACCCGATCATGCCCGGCTGTCTTGGCCTGGATGGGCTGTGGCAGTTGACCGGCTTCAACCTTGGCTGGCGCGGCTGGCAGGGGCGCGGCTATGCGCTGGGCGTGGGCGAGGTCAAGCTCACCGGCATGGTGCGCCCGGATCGCCGGATGCTCACCTATCGGGTGGATTTCACCAAGGCGGTGCAGACCCGGCGGCTCACGATGGGGGTGGCCGATGGCATCGTCGAGGCCGATGGCGAGGTGATCTACCAGGTGCGCGACATGAAGGTGGCGCTGAGCGAGGGCTGAGCGCCGCACGGGGGGAGGGCGGTTATGGCCATGAGCCGACGTTCAAGGCTTGGCCCCGGCGCGGAATCGAGGCGTGCTTGCACGCCGCCGCGCAGCGCCCGACCGGCCCGTCGCACCGAAGGTGCGCCGACTACACTCGGCACGCCTTTGACGTGACGGGCGGGCGCTTTTGCAACGTCGCAAACCCGCGTAATTGTTGCAGTATTTTGCGCCATAAAGTGCGCCCCACAGCCGTTGCAGCGCCCACCCGCGGTCGGGCACCGCGCGGCTCATCTTAAACCATCAACGCCCCTTCAGGCCAGTCACGGCCCCTAGCGCCCCCTCGATCAACCGCCTCGAAAATCGCCCTACCCGCGCAGGTCACAGACCTCATCCAGCGCCGCCCGCGTGGTGCGGAACCGGTTTGCCGGATGCTCCGGGTCGGGCCAGCCGAACGAGATCGCACACAGGATCAGCCGCCGCTCGGGCAGCGCGAAATGCGTGCGGATGAAGGGCGCGTAGGCCGCGACCGAGGCCTGCGCGATGCTGCCCACGCCCAGCGCCGTCGCCGCCAGCATGAAGGCGGTTACAAAGCCGCCGGTATCCATCGCGCCATACGGCCCGAGCGCGGCCTCGGAATGGACGATGGCGACATGCGGCGCGCCGAAGAGGCGGTAATTCTCCATGCTCTGCTCGGCGCGGGCGGCGCGGTCTTCGCGGGCGATGCCCACTGCCTCGTAGAGTTGCAGCCCGCATTCGCGCCGCCGCGCGCCATGCGCGCCGGGATAGCGCTCGGGCCAGGGCAGATCGGGGGCGGGGGTGCCGGTGGCCACCTCTGCGAGCAGCGCCTCGCGGAAGCGCGCGGTTTCTGCCCCGCGCGTCACCAGCACCTGCCAGGGCTGCGCGTTGCACCAGGACGGCGCGCGCCCTGCTGCGCGCACGATCCGCGCAATCGCCTCGTCAGGCACCGGGCCGGGCCGAAAGGCGCGGCAGGACTGGCGCGCCGCGAGGGTCCGCTCCAGCGCGTCGATATCGGTCTGCATCAGAACCCTCCCTGTTCCAGCGCCACGAGGTAGCCGATACCGCCCGCCAATGCCAGCCCCAGCGCCACCGCCGCCGCGATCTTCCACGCCGACCAGGGCCGCTCTCCCTGCACGCGGCCGGTGCGCGCGTTGACGACAAAGCGATAGGTCTCGCCGCGATATTTGTAGGCGGCAAGCCAGATGGGCAACAGGATATGCTTGAAGGTGACATCGCTTATTTCGGTGTCGATATCGTGGATGCGCTGCCGGTCGCCGCCGATATCAAAGCGCACATCGCGGGCGATCACCGCCTCCATCTGCGCGCGGGCCTGCACAAACCCCTGTTCGAGATCGACGGTATAGCCCTCGGCGCGGAACCCGGCGAGGTATTCGGGCGCGTAAGGCTCCAGCGCCGACAGGTCCCACGGCTCGAGCGCGTCGGTAAAGCGCTTGGGCAGCGACGTGGACGCCAGCACCAGCACATCATCGAAAAACCGCGCGACGCGGCCCGCGACCGCGCGCCAGCGCACCTTGGCCACCTGGATGGTCTGGCGTTTGCCGTCGCGCATGACGGTGCGGCGCTCGTAATAGACGGTGCCGCGCTCGCCGCGATAGGCGGATCTGGTATCGGCATCAAAGGTCCAGTAGGGGACGTAGATGCCCTGCATTTTCCGCCCCTTGCGGGCATAGGCCTGCAAGCCGGAGGGCGCGAACCACAGCCGCCCGAGCCAGTCGGTCATGGCGCGCCGCGCCGCCGCCTCATCAAGCGCGAAGGGCAGAAGCGCGCGCGGCTTGATCTGGCGGTGCGTGCCGGTCCCCGTGACCACGGGCGAGGCGCAGAACGGGCATTCGGTGGCGTGGGTGTCTGCCCCAAGCTCGACCTGCGCGCCGCAGCTTGTGCATTTGGTGGTGCGGGTTTCCTCGATCTCCTGCGCGGAAAGCTGGTTGCGCAGGGCCGCGGCGAAATCAAGCTCGCGGATGCCGCCCTGCCACGGCCCGCCGGTCTCGATCTCGGCGATATCGCCGCAATGATCGCAGATCAGGCGGTTCGCGCCGGGATCAAAGCGGTAATCCGCCCCGCAGCTTTGGCAGGGAAAGCGGTGGTCAGTCGGGGCCGGGGGGGCAGGGGGCGGGGTGTCGGTCATCGGTCCGCCTTCACAGGATGTGGTGCAGGGAACGCGGGGTCATCCGCCGCAAGGCCCCATCGCCAAGCGCCGTGTGCCGCCACAGGTTGAAGATGGCGTGAATGAGGGCCACGGCCAGAAGTGTCAACAGCAGCACCCGCGCGGACGGGCCGGGCAGGGGGCGCGCCACGGTTTCCGCCAGAAGCGCCACCGCCCCCCAGCCGATGAGCAGGTAGAGCCCGCGATGCAGCCACGGGTGGCCCATGCGGAATGCGCCCTCAAGTTTCGGCCCCGGCCCGCTCATCAGGCCAAAGACCAGCGCCAGCGCGCACATCGCCAGCCCGGAGGCGGCGTAAAGCCACGCAAGCCACGCCGTCGCCCCCGCATCGCCCAGCACGAAGAGCAACAGCGTGGCCGTCAGCCAGTGCAGCGTGATGGTGGCGCGACGGCGCATTGCCTTACGCCCCCGGCGGGGGCGGTGGCATCACGGTGAAAAGCTGCGCAAGCTCGGCCACGTCCTCGGCGCGCATCCAGCCGTCTTGCCCGGCGGTCCAGACATAGGTCTGGCGGGTGAGCGTGCCCTCGGTCACCATGCGCCCGAGACCCGCCTTGGAATAGGGGCCGTGGGTCTGGCCCGCTTCGGCGATGTGCCAGACATGCTCGACCGGGGGCGGCGGCGGCGCTGCGGGGGCTTGGGCAGGGCGCGCGCCCCACGGTCCTTGATCGCGGTTCTGGTCCGCCATCTGCTGCGCCATCGCCATGCCCATCCCCATGCCGAGACCGGCACCGATCCCGCCGCCGCCCGACGGGTTTTTGGCCGCCGCCGTCATCGCCTCGGCGGTGGAATACTGGGTATATCGGCCCAGATCGCCCGCGATCCCCATCGAGGTGCGCTTGTCCAGCGCCTGTTCCACGGCAGGCGGCAGGGAGATGTTCTCGATATAGAATTCGGGGATTTCCAGCCCGTAGTCTGCCACCACGGCGGTGATCTCGCCCGCCACCAGCTTGCCCAGATCGGCGGTGTTTGCGGCCATGTCGAGCACCGGGATGCCAGAGCCCGCGATGATGCGCGAAAACGCCTGCACGATGATGTTGCGGATCTGGAAACTGATCTCGTCCATGGTGAATTCGCCATCGGTTCCGACGATCTCGGCCATGAATTTCGCCGCATCCGCCACGCGCACCGAATAGGTGCCAAAGGCGCGGATGCGGGTCGGGCCGAATTCCGGGTCGCGCAGCATGATCGGGTTTTTCGTGCCCCATTTGAGATTGGTGAACCGCGTGGTGGCAACGAAATAGATTTCCGACTTGAACGGAGAGCGGAAGCCGTGATCCCAGTGTTGCAGGCTGGTCATGATCGGCATGTTGTTGGTCTCGAGCATGTAGAGACCGGGGGTGAAGACATCGGCAAGCTGTCCCTCATGGACGAACACCGCCGCCTGCCCCTCGCGCACGGTCAGCTTAGCACCATATTTGATCTCGTGGCCCTCGCGGGCAAAGCGCCAGACCATCGTGTCGCGGCTGTCATCGGTCCAGTGGATCACGTCGATGAACTGGCCGGAAAGGAAATCGAAGATGGGCATTGCGGGTCTCCTTGGTGATCGGGTCAGACGGGTCCGCCCGCGCGTTCGTCTATCAGGCGGCGCAGGATCGGGCGGGCCTCGTCGGGGGTCATGCCGGGGCGCAGGTCGGGGTGGTAGAGCAGGCCCAGAAGCGCCTCGTCCTGCGCCGTGAGCAGGGCAAACTCGTCATCGTCGTTGAAGATCGAGGGGCGCGCGCGGGGGCTGTCATCGGCGAGGCCGAGGCCCTGCGCCAGCTCTTCATGGACGCAGGACTTGCGCATGAGGGGCGGGTGTTCGGCGCGAATCCAGGCGATGGCCTGATCGTAGGAATTCGGGTTGCCCCGGTCGGAAAAGGCCACGACAAGGCAGTGGATGCTGCGCGGCATGTTGCGGAACACATTGAATGTGGCGGGGTCGATGCCGGGGGCGAGGGCACGCACGCGCGCCAGCCCCTCGGCGCGGTCGTCCTCGCTCATGACGAGGACGTGGAAATTGGCTCCGCCGCGCCCTGCCATCGAGATCGGGTGCCGCGTCGCGCGCGCCAGCCGCGCGGCATAGCCTGCCACCGTGTCGCCATCCTCGGCGCGCTGCGCGTCGGACACCGAGGTGCCGAATTCTAGCGAGAAGCGCACCGGGGCCGTCCATTTCCGCAGGCCCCCCGCGCGGCCCGAGGAGGCGCGAAACCCCGCGCCGGGGGCGTATTCGTCGTAGAACACGATGCGCTCGAAATTGCGCATCAGGTCTGTGTCGGACCACGGCGTATCAGGCCCGCCGCCATCCATGCGCAACAGGCCGCGCGCGCGCAGGTCGCGCTCGAGCCGCGCGTAATGGGCCGCCAGCGCCTGGCTGCGGGCCGAGGGGCCATCGCCCCGGTCGGCGGGCGGGCGCGGCGCATTGGGCGCGGGTGCGGGCGGGGCCATGTCACAGGCCGCCAGCCCCAGCGCCAGCCCCAGCACTGTCAGCGCGCGGCCTGCCTGCGCGATCCTCATGGGCGCCTCAGCCCTTTGGCACGGCAGTGGCGGCGGTATCGCCCGTCCCGGTGCGCCGCGCCTTGGCAGAGGCGAGCGTGTCGCGCAATTCAGCCTCCATCTTCTTGAGCTCTTCCTCGGCGCGGGCGCGCTTGGCCTTGCCCTCGTCGGCGATGGAGAGGCTTTCCTCGATGGTGCCGATGAGATCGGCATTGGCCTTTTTCACCGCCTCGATATCGAACACGCCGCGCTCCATCTCCTGACGGATCATCTTGTTGCTTTCGCGCAGGTTGGCGGCATTGGCGGTCAGCAATTCGTTGGTGAGGTCATTGGCGTCGCGCACCGCCGCTGCCGCCTCTGCCGAGCGCTGAATGGTGACGGCCTGCGCAAGCTGCGTCTCCCATAGCGGCACGGTGTTGACGAGGGTGGAGTTGATTTTCGTCACCAGCGACTTGTCATTCTCCTGCACCAGCCGGATCGAGGGCAGCGATTGCATGGTCACCTGCCGGGTCAGTTTCAGGTCGTGCACCCGGCGTTCCAGATCGTCGCGCGCCGCGCGCAGATCGCGCAATTCCTGCGCCTTCATCACCTGATCGCCCTCGGGCGCGGCCTCAACGGCGGCCTCGGCGGCGGGGATGTCCTTGGTGTCGAGATCGTTGAGCTTGGCCTCGCCCGCCGCGATGTAGAGCGCCAGTTCGTCGTAGAAGGCGAGCGTTTTCTCGTAAAGCAGGTCGAGCGATTTGATATCCTTAAGAAGCGTGTGCTCATGGCCGAGCAGGTTCTCGGTGATGCGGTCGATCTGGCCTTGCACCTCCTCGAACCGCGCGGTGAACTTGGCAAAGGGCGCGGCGCGGCCCAAGAGCTTTTCCCACCACGAGCGTTCGCGGCGCACGTCCAGCTCGGAGACCGAAAAGCCCCGGATCGTGGTGACGATCCCGCGAAGGCTGTCGCCCGCCGGGCCGACATCCTTGTTGCGCACGCCTTGCAACATGGCCTGCGAAATCTCCTGCAACTCGGCCTGCGCGGCAGAGCCGAAAGAGACGATGGATTGGGTGTCGCCCATGTCGATCTCGGCCATGCGGCGGGTGATCTCGGCGCTTTGCGGGGCGTCGGCCTTATCGAGCGGCACGATGGTATTGGCGTCGCTCGGCTCGGGCAGAGTGGCGCGGCTCACGATCTCGATATCGGCAAGCGCGGCTTCGGCCTGTTGGCGGGTTGTCTCTGACATGGGAGGATCCTTTTACGCTAAATCTTTGGCTTCGAGGTGAACGCCCTCGCGTTCCAGCCGGTCGCGCAGCACCTCGATCTCGATATCGAGATCGGTGCTGCTATCGGCCATGAGCGCGCGGGTCTTGGCGGTGAAATTCTGTTCCAGATCGCCCAAGAGGGCGAGGTATTTCTGGCGCGCCTCTCCGTTGGGGGCGCGGGCGGCGAGGTCGGCATATTTGACCGAGGCATCGCGCGCACCCATCAGGTAGACGCCGAGATATTTGCGCGCGCCGGTCAGGTCGCGCGGGTCGTCCTCGACCGTGCGCAGCATGTCGCGCACCGTGACCTGGAACCGCTCTAGCCGGGATTCGAGATCGCGGTCGCGGGTGGCGGCGATGGCTGCGGTCATGGCGCGCAGGTAGTCCTCGGCGCGGTCCACCACGCGGGCCACGCGCTCGGTCTGGAACGTGTCCACGCCTTCCACGGTCTTGTCGCGCATCGGGTCGGGACCGAAGGCGAGGAGATGCAGCACCGCGCCCGCCACGGCATAGATCGCCGGTTCGGCCATGCCACCGCCCGCGGCATAGGCCGCGACCGCGAGCCCCAGCCCGGTGAGGCCCGCGCCGAATATCTTGCGCGGGATGGCGGGGCGGCGGGCGATGCGGCGGGCGTCATAGGCCTCTTGCGCGCGCAGCCCCTCGCGGGTGAGCCACGCCGCCAGCAGCAGCAGGCCAAGCGCCGCGAGGTTGAGCGCAAGCTCTGCCGGGCCGCCGGTGAAGGCGCGCACGCCCAGTGGCAGCGGCGCGATGAAAAGCATGTTGACCCGTCCGCCCACGCGCGTGCGCCGTGCGCCGCGATAGCCGCCTTTGGGTGGCGGGGCTGCGCCATCCGCGCCGGGGCTGTGCTTGCCGCCGTAACGCTGCGCCATCACACGCCCCCCGCCACCGAAACGAAGGCGATGAGCGCCACCAGAAGGAAAAACGCCAGTTTCTGTAGCCCCGTGTCGCTCATGTCCCTGCCGCCCCGATCAAACCTGCCTGAAACTTAGGGGAAGGGCGCGGGCGGCGCTAGGGGGAACTGTGTGTCGTTTCCACCCCGCGCGCGGCAGGTGTTGGCCTCTGCCCCACCCGCGCGGAACAAGGCGCGCCTTGGCGCGCCGCCGCGCGAGCGCCCGTCCGCCCCCTCGGGCGGGCGCTTTTGCAACGGAGAAACTCTCACTATCGTTCAAGTATTTCGCACCATAAAGCGCATTCCATAGCCGTTGCAGCGCCCACCCGGCGGACGGGCACTCGCGCGGCTTATCGCTTGGGACGAACGTCCGCTTCAGGCCATTCACCGCGCCGCGCCCGCATCCTAGCCCGCGCGGCGGGTGTTGACCTCGGGCGTGGCCCCCAATGCGCCCGCCAGCGCCTTGAACCGCGATTGCGCCACCTCGCCGAAGAGCGGGGCCGCCTCGGCAGCAAGGTCGAGCGCCAGCACCTTGCGCCGGGGGAACCAGCGAAGCTGCGCCACCTCCTGATCGGCGGTCAGCCACAGCATCGCCGCCAGCCGCAGCGCGCGCCCGAGGATCTCGGCCTCGCTGCGCTCGCGCTCGGATATCAGCGCCTCGAGCGTCTCGAACCGCGTGCCCTCGCGCTTGTTGGAATAGCGGTGCAGCAGCGCCAGCCCGAGAAACACCCGCTCGGAATGCTTGAGCCCGCCGAGATTGGCGCGGGTGGCGTTGTCAAAGCAATCCTCGGCCCGGTAATCGGGATGCGCGCGCCAGCTTACATCGTGCAGCAGACAGGCGGCCTTGACGAGGCGGAGCCGCTCGGGGCGGGCGGATTTGTAGAGCGGCGCGATGAAGTGGTAGATGATGCGCCCGAAACCGGGCAGGCGCGCATCCTTGGCCTCGGCAAAGCGGCACGCCTCGATCAGCGGATCGCGGATCCGCAGCGCCTCGGGCATTTGCTCGTAGAGCAGGCCCTCGCGGATGCCATAGCTTGAGACCGCGATGTCATGGGGGCGAAACAGCCGCACCACCTCGCGCAGCACCTCCGCCGCATAGGGCACCAGCGCCACCCGCGCCGCCGACACGCCCGATTGCGCACGCAGGGCGTCGGCGTCATGCTTGGCGATATGCTTGATCGTGGCGCGCAGATCGGCGGCGCTCATGCGGTATTCGTGCAGCACATGCAGCGGATAGCCGCGCCGCGCCATGTCGATCCGGGCGATGGCCCGCCACGAGCCGCCCACGAGGAAAAGCCGGTTCTTCTGCTCGCCAAGGCTGTCACGAAGCTGCTCGACCGTCTCGCGGATCACCGCCCGGCGCGCCTTCTTGCCGCCCTTGAGGTCGCGCAGCTTGAGCGGGCCGAGCGTGGAGCTGACGCAGCGCCCGACGCGCCCGCCGTCGATCTCGGCCAGTTCCATCGACGAGCCGCCCATGTCGCAGACAAGGCCGTAAGCCCCCGGCCAGCCCAGGAGCACCCCCTGCGCCGAGAGCCGCGCCTCCTCCGCCCCGTCGATGACATAGAGCCGGATGCCGGTCTCGCGCAGCACCTCGGCCACGAAATCGGGGCCGTCGCTGGCCTCGCGCACCGCCGCCGTGGCCACCGCGTTGAGCGGGCCGGTGCCCAGCCCCTTGGCCACATGCGCGAAGCGCCGCAGCGCGTCGAGCGCGCGGCGGCGCCCCTCGGGGTTGAGGCACCCGGTCTCGGCCATGCCGGCGCCCAGCCCGCACATCACCTTTTCGTTGAAGAAATACGCCGGGCTGCGCGCCGCGCCATCGAACACCACTAGCCGCACCGAGTTGGAGCCGACATCCACCACGCCGACGCGGCTGAGCGCGCGCGCCTCGGGGCTGTCAAAGACAGGACGCCCGAACGGGCCGTCGCGATGCGGTTCTGGATCGTTCACGCCGTCCATCGTCTGCCTTGCCGGTCGATCGCCTGTCTATGCGCGGGGGGCACGCGGGTCAATCATCGGTATGGGTGAGCGAGGGCACATCCGACGCCCCCGCCGAGCCGCGCCCCGACAGCGACGGGTTTTCCATGAAGAAGCGGTGACAGTTGAAGGCAAACTGCCCCTCGGGCACCGGATGGCGGGTAAAGCTGCCATCGGGGGCCATCACCCATGTCTGCGCAGTGTCGGCCATGTTGGCGGCCATGATCTGGCTGACGATCTGTGCCTTGACGGTGGGATTGGTCGTCTCGACCAGCGTTTCCACCCGGCGGTTGAGGTTGCGGCCCATCCAGTCGGCCGAGGAGATGAACACCCGCGCCTTTTTCGACGGCAGCCCCGCACCATTGCCGAAACAGACGATGCGCGAATGCTCCAGAAACCGCCCGATGATGGATTTGACGCGGATATTCGACGACAGCCCCCTGATGCCGGGGCGCAGCCCGCAGATGCCGCGCACCACGAGGTCGATCTTTACCCCCGCCTCGGAGGCGGCATAAAGCGCGTCGATCACATCCGGCTCGATCAGCGAATTCATCTTGGCCCAGATCGCGGCGGGCTTGCCCGCGCGGGCGTGATCGGCCTCGCGCGCGATCATCTCGATCAGCCGGGGCTTGAGCGATTTGGGCGAGATCGAGAGGTTTTCCAGCCCCTCCGGCTCGGCATAGCCCGAGAGATAGTTGAACACCTTGGTGGCGTCGCGCCCCAGCGCGGCATCGCAGGTGAAAAAGCTCAGATCGGTATAGATGCGCGCGGTGATCGGGTGGTAATTGCCGGTGCCGTAATGGGTATAGGTCACAAGCGCGTTGCCCTCGCGGCGCACCACGGTGGAAATCTTGGCATGGGTCTTCCAGTCGACAAAGCCATAGACGACATGCGCGCCCGACCGTTCCAGCCGCCGCGATTGCCGGATATTGGCGGCCTCGTCGAAGCGGGCCTTCAGCTCCACCAGCGCGGTCACGGATTTGCCGTCCTCGGCGGCCTCGCACAGCGCCTCGACGATGGGCGAGTTGCGCGAGGTGCGGTAAAGCGTCTGCTTGATCGCCAGAACATCGGGGTCGCGCGCGGCCTGCGCGAGAAAGCGCACCACCATGTCAAAGGTCTCATAGGGGTGGTGCAGCAGCATGTCCTTTTGCCGGATCGCGGCGAACATGTCGCCGTCGTGATCCTGCACCCGTTCCGGCACGCGCGGCGTGAACAGCGGCCAGAGCAGATCGGGGCGCGCGTCAAGCACCAGTTCCTTGAGATCGGCCAGCCCGATCATGCCCTCGACCTCGACCACCTCGTCGGGGATGACATGCAATTCGCGCATGATGACGCCGCGCAGCGCCGTGGGCGCATTGGCGGTGATCTTCATGCGCACCACCTCGCCGCGACGGCGGCGTTTCAGCGCCACCTCGAATTCGCGCACCAGGTCCTCGGCCTCTTCCTCGACTTCCAGATCGCTGTCACGCAGCACCCGGAAGGCGCAATGCCCCTTGTAGCGATAGCCGGGAAACAGGCTGTCGAGATGCAACAGCAGCAATTCCTCGAGCGGCAGCGCGCGATGCGCACCCTCGGGGGCGGGCAGGCTCACGAAGCGGTCGATCTGTTGCGGGATCGGCAACAGCGCCTGAAGCGGGCGGCGGTCGGATTTCCGCTCCAGTTGCAGCGCCAGCACGAAGCCCAGGTTGGGGATGAACGGGAACGGGTGCGCCGGGTCGATGGCCAGCGGCGACAGCACCGGAAAGACATTGTGCAAGAACAGATCGGCCAGATAGGTGCGGTCGGCCTCGTCGAGCGCGTCATGGGTGAGGATGGTGATGCGCGCGGCCTCCATCTCGGCGCGCAGCGCCTGAAACGTCGCCTGCTGCGCCTCGAGCAGCTTGCGTGCGTCCTCGTTGATGAGCACGAGTTGCTCGGCAGGGCTGAGGCCATCGGCGGCGGGTGTGGTGTTGCCGGCCTTGGCCAATTCGCGCAGGCCCGCGACGCGCACGTTGTAGAACTCATCGAGGTTGGTGGCCGAGATCGACAGGAAGCGCAGCCGCTCCAGAAGCGGCACGCGCAGGTTCTGCGCCTCTTCCAGCACGCGCCAGTTGAAGCCGAGCCAGCTTAGCTCGCGGTTGAAGAAGCGGCCCGGCCCGGCAATGTCGAGATCGGGGATGTCCACCGGTTCGGGGGCGCTGTGCTTGAGGAAATCTGCCTGTGTCATGGGGGCCTTATGTCGGCGGAATGTAACGGATGGATGACGGATATTTGCGTCAGGCATCACGCTTGTCCAGCACCTCGGCGGCCAATGCGCGAGTGATCGCGCGCCCCTCGGCCAGCGCGCGGGCGTCGATGGCGGCCACGATGTCGCGGGCGGCGTCGAAGGTGCGCTCGATCCGGCGCGCGAGATAGGGCACGCAATCGGGCGCAGGCGCAAGCTGACGATCGGCAAACAGCTTGGCCAGCACCGCCGCCAGCAGCGCGTCATCGGGGGGGGCAAGCTGCACCAGGAGCGCCGCTTCCATCCGGCTGGCGAGATCGGGCAGCGACAGCGCCCAGCGCCGGGGCGGGGCCGCCGCCGTCACCAGCATGGCGTGGCCCTCGGCCAGCACCAGATTGTGCAGGTGGAATAGTGCGGCCTCGGCGCGTGCGTCGCCTGCGATGGTGTGGGCATCCTCGACCGCCACCGGCCCGGTGGCCAGCGCCGCGATATCGGCCCCGCCAAGCGCCCCCGCCGCCACGATCCGCGCGTCCGAGAGCGCGGCCCAGACATGGGCGAGATGCGTCTTGCCCGCGCCGCGCGGCCCCGCCAGAACCAGTTTGCGCGCGGGCCAGTCGCGCCAGCCCTCGATCAGCGCCACGGCCTGCGCATTGGCGGGCGAGACAAAGAAATCCTCGCGCGCCCGCGCCGTGCGCACCGGCAGATCAAAGCTCAACTGCTGTGCGGTCATTCCCTGCGCTGCCCGTCCAGCCCGCGATAAAGGCGGCCCTTCTGATACTCAGAGATGGCAAACCGCGCGATCACGCCAAGTGCCGCGGCCACCGGCACCGCCACCAGCATCCCGACAAAGCCGAACAGCGTGCCGAAGGCCGACAGCGCGAAGATGAGCCAGACCGGGTGCAGCCCCACCGACGAGCCGACCAGCTTGGGCGTGAGGAAATTGCCCTCGATCACCTGCCCCGAGACGAAAATCGCCGCCACCAGCGCGATGCTGAGCCAATCGCCCCAAAACTGAAACAGCGCCAGCCCCAGCGCCAGCGCCCCGCCGACCAGAGCGCCGACGTAAGGAATGAAGGTCAACAGCCCCGCCAGCGCCCCCACGACAAGGCCGAATTGCAGCCCCGCCAGCATCAGCGCCACGGCGTAAAAGGTGCCGAGGATCAGGCAGACCGTGCCCATCCCGCGAATGAAGCTCGCGAGCGTGGCGTCGATCTCGCCCGCCAGCCGCCGGATGATCGGCGCATGGTCGCGCGGCAACAGGTGGTCGATCCGGGCGACCATGTGATCCCAGTCATAGAGCAGATAGACCGCCACCACCGGCGCCACCACCAGCAGCACCACGATATTGACCAGCGACGCGGCAGAGCTGAGCGCGGTCTGCAAAAGCTGGCCGCCGCGCTCGCGGATCGTGTCGCCCAGCGATTGTAGCGCCTGGTGCAGCGTCGAGCCGGGCTCGTAGAGCGAGGGCAGATGGTGCCCGAGAAAGGCCTGCAGGTCGCGCGCAAGCTGCGGCGCGATGTCAAAAAGCGCCACCGCCTGCGTGACGATACTGGGGATGATCATGAGCACCGCCACCACGAAGCCAAGCACCGCCAGCGCCGCGATCACCGCCACCGCCGCCGCGCGCCCCAGCCCCATCCGCTCCAGCCGGTCGGCGACGGGATCGAGGAAATAGGCCACCGCCGCGCCCAGCACGAAGGGCAGGATCACGTCGCCGAGAAACCACAGCACGGCCAGCACCGCGACCGTGGCAACGCCCCAATACGTAACCTGTTCCTTGACCGGCAATGCCATCCGCGCGCCTCGTGTGTGCACGGTCTACATCGCCCAACCCGTCCCCTGTTTCAAGGGATGCGGCGCTTTTCGCCCAAGTTCCACCCCCGAAAAAGGTGAGAGGGACGCATAAGCACGCGCTTATGCGGCGCAAAATAAGCTATTGGGCAATTCATTCTTGCGCCGACACCACGACATCAGAGCAGCCGGGACAAGACCCCGGTGACGAAATTTTAACCTGATGGAGACTAAAATGCGCAAACTGATCATTCTGGCAGCCCTGGTTGTTGCCACCCCGCTCCTTGCCAAGGGCCTGAGCACCGACACGGTTCTCGGCACCAGCGAAGAGGCGGTCAAGGCCACGCTCACCGAAATGGGCTACGAGGTGCGCAAGATCGAAATGGAGGACGGAAAAATCGAAGCCTATTACATCAAGGGCGATGAAAAGGGCGAGGCCTATGTCGATGCCACGACCGGCAAGATCGTCAAGCTGAAGTCGAAATAATCCGATGGCACTCGTGTCTGAACATGGTGAAAGCGGGCCCTCGGGGGCCCGCGATGTGCGGGTCTGGGATCCGCTGGTGCGTCTTATCCATTGGGGGGTGGCGCTGGCCATCCTGGTCAACGGTGCCTTTCTGGAGGAGGACAGCGTTCAGCATGAATGGGTCGGCTATACGGCGCTTGGCCTCGTTGCCGTGCGCCTGCTCTGGGGGCTGATCGGCTCGCACCATGCGCGGTTTTCTGCCTTCCCGCCCAATCCAATGGCGGCAATCCGCCATGCCGGGGCGATGAGGCGCGGTGACAAGACCGTGCATGTGTCGCACAATCCGCTTGGTGCGCTGATGGCTTATAACCTTTGGGGCACCATCGTGGTGATTTGTGTGACGGGCTACATGATGGGAACCAACCGCTTTTTCGGCGTCGAATGGGTGGAAGAGGTGCATGAGATCGCCTTCAACTGGCTGATGGCGTCCTTCGTGCTGCACCTGGGCGGCGTGGTGTTCGATAGCTGGCGCTCTGGCGTGGCGCTGGTGCGGGCGATGGTGACGGGGACCAAGAAAATCCCCAAGGGCAGACCCGTAGAATGAAGGGTTGGCCATTCGTGAACACGGCCTCGGAACGGCGGGCGGCGACGCTCGCCGTGATCGTGCTGGTGCAGGCGCTCTGCGCGATGTTCTTTCTCGGGGATATCATTGACGACGTGATGACCGCCGACGCCTTTTTCGAACTGCATTCCGCGGTTGAACTGCTGGCGGCCATCGGCCTGTCCGCCGGGGTGGTTTTCCTGATGTTCGAATTGCGCGGTGTGCTGAACCGGATGGACCGTCTTGATCGCGGCGTGCGGGCGGCGCGGGGGGAAATGGCCGATCTGATCGAGCAGATGTTCGAGCAATGGGCGCTTACCCCGTCGGAACGCGATGTGGCGCTGATGGTGGTCAAGGGCTATGGCAACGAGGCAATCGCCGAAATGCGCGGCACGGCGCAGGGCACCGTGCGCGCGCAATGCACCACGCTTTATGCCAAGGCCGGGGTCGAGGGGCGGGCGCAACTCCTCAGCATCTTCATGGAGGAGCTTCTGGCGCAGGACGGCTCTGCCTGAGCCTGCCCCCTTGCGGATGGCCGCAGGGGGCCTCAGCCCCGGATGAACGTGCCCTGGCGCAGGTCGCGCAGCGCCTCGCGCAGCTCGTCTTGGGTGTTCATCACGATGGGGCCGTGCCAGGCCACCGGCTCATCGAGCGGCGCGCCGGAGACCAGCAGGAAGCGGATGCCCTCGGGACCGGCCTGCACGGTGATCTCGTCGCCGGTGCCGAAGCGCACCAGCGTGCGGTCGCCCGAGGCGTCGCGGATATGCACCTCGCGGCCCGCCACCTCCTTTTCCAGCAGCACGCCGGTCGGGTCGGAGGCATCGGCAAAGCGCCCGCTGCCCGCGAAGATATAGGCAAAGCTGCGCCGGTAGGTATCCACCTTGATGACCTTGCGACGCCCCGGCGGCACCGAGATATCGAGATATTGCGGATCGGATGCGATGCCGTCGACCGGGCCGCGCTTGCCCCAGAACTCGCCGGTAATCACCCGCGCGCGCGTGCCGTCATCGTCGATCACCTCGGGGATGTCGGCGGCGCTCACATCCTGATAGCGCGGCGCGCACATCTTTTGCGCGGCGGGCAGGTTGGCCCAGAGCTGAAAGCCGTGCATCTGCCCGCGTGCGTTACCGCGCGGCATTTCCTGATGCAGGATGCCCGATCCGGCGGTCATCCACTGCACATCCCCCGCGCCGAGCGTGCCGGTATTGCCGAGGCTGTCGCCGTGATCGACCTCACCGGCCAGAACATAGGTGATAGTCTCGATCCCGCGATGCGGATGCCACGGGAAGCCCTTGGCATAGCGCGCCGGATCATCGTTGCGGAAATCATCAAAGAGCAGGAACGGGTCAAGCTCTTGCGGCTCGTGAAAGCCAAAGGCGCGGTGCAGATGCACGCCTGCCCCCTCCATCGTCGGGGTGGCGGCGCGGGCCTCTAGAACGGGTCTGATCGACATGATGGCTCTCCTTTGCCCCCGATATAGGGTCTCGCGCTTGCCACGGGCAGGGGCCGTTTTGTTCGTGTGTGCGCGAGGGGCTGTGCAGGCGTGCGACAGGCTGGCGGCGTGTCGTGGGCGGTTCGGGCCGGGGCAATCGGCCCTGTGAAAGCCGCGCGGTGCCCATTGACGCAACCGCGCGCGCGCGCCAGAACAGAGGCCATGACCGAGGTGTTCAAGGGCAGTTTCACGCAGCAGGAGCCGATCCCCGAAGAGGGGATCGCGGCGGCTATGGAGGTGTTGCGCTCGGGGCGGCTGCATCGCTACAACCTTGGCCCCGGCGAGGCGGGCGAGGTGGCGCTTCTGGAGCGCGAATTCGCCGAGTATACCGGCGCGCGCCACGCGCTTGCCGTGACCTCGGGGGGCTATGCGCTGGCATGCGCGCTGCGCGCGCTCGGGGTGAGGCCGGGGGATCGGGTGCTGACCAATGCCTTTACCCTCGCGCCAGTGCCCGGTGCGATCGCGAGTGTCGGCGCGCAGCCGGTTTTCATCGGCGTGAACGAGGCGCTGACCATCGACCTCGACGATCTTGCCGCCAAGGCGGATCAGGCGCAGGTGCTGATGCTCAGCCACATGCGCGGGCATCTGGTAGATATGGATGCGCTGATGGCGATTTGCGATGCCGCCGGGGTGCAGGTGATCGAGGATTGCGCGCATACGATGGGGGCGGCGTGGCGCGGTATCCCCTCGGGGCGCTGGGGCAAGGTGGGGTGCTATTCCACCCAGACCTACAAGCACATGAATTCCGGCGAGGGCGGTTTTCTCGTCACCGATGACGACGCGGTGATGGCGCGCGCGGTGATCCTGTCGGGGTCTTACATGCTCTATGCGCGCCACGGCACCGTGCCCCCCGAAGAGGTGTTCGAGGCGGTGAAATACCACACGCCCAATGTCTCTGGCCGGATGGATCACCTGCGCGCGGCGATCCTGCGCCCGCAATTGCGCGTGCTCGATGCGCAATGCGAGAAATGGACCGCGCGGTATCGCGTGGTCGAGGAGGGCTTGCGCGGCACGCCGGGCCTGCGCCTTGTGGAGCGGGCAGAGGCGGGGCGGTTTGTCGGCTCGTCCATTCAGTTCCTGCTGCTCGACTGGGAGGGTGGGGCGGTCGAGGAGGTGCTCCGGCGCTGTGCCGCGCGCGGGGTGGAGCTCAAATGGTTCGGCGGGGCCGAGCCTGCGGGCTTTACCAGCCGCTACGATAGCTGGCGCTATGCCCCCGCCGCGCCGATGCCTGCCACCGACCGCATCCTGCGCGGGATCGTCGATATGCGCCTGCCGCTGACCTTCAGCCTTGAAGATTGCGCGCAGATCGCGCGCATTATCCGCGCCGAGGTGGGCGCGGTCTGGCAGGCGCGCGCGGCCTGAGGGGGATTAATCGGGGGCGCTGCCCCCGTCGCCGCAAGCGGCGACACCCCCGGAATATTTGAGGCAAGATGAAGCGAGCGGCAGGATTGACGGGCGGGGTGGTTTGCGGTTATAAAATGAACAAGTGTTCAATAAATGCCGGAGGCCGGGGATGTTCAATGCGGTGATGAGCTTTGATCTGGGTGAGGATGTGAATGCCCTGCGCGAGATGGTGCATCGCTGGTCGCAGGAGCGCGTCAAGCCGATGGCCGCGCAGGTGGACCGCGACAATGCCTTTCCCAATGCGCTCTGGGGCGAGATGGGCGATCTGGGTCTTCTGGGCATCACCGTGCCCGAGGAATATGGCGGGGCGGGGATGGGCTATCTCGCCCATGTCATCGCGGTGGAGGAGATCGCGCGCGCCTCGGCCTCTGTGTCGCTCAGCTATGGCGCGCATTCCAACCTCTGCGTCAACCAGATCAAGCTCAACGGCTCGCCCGAGCAGAAGGCGAAGTATCTGCCCGGACTGGTCAGCGGCGCGCATGTGGGCGCGCTGGCGATGTCCGAGGCGGGGGCGGGCAGCGATGTGGTGAGCATGACGCTGTGCGCCGAGCGGCGCAACGATCACTACCGGCTCAACGGCAACAAATACTGGATCACCAACGGGCCGGATGCCGATACGCTCGTGGTCTATGCCAAGACCGACCCCGAGGCCGGATCGAAGGGGATCACGGCGTTCTTGATTGAGAAGACGATGGCGGGGTTTTCCACCTCGCCGCATTTCGACAAGCTGGGGATGCGCGGCTCCAACACCGCCGAGCTGATTTTCGAGGATGTCGAGGTGCCCTTCGAGAATGTGCTGGGCGAGGAGGGGCGCGGGGTGCGCGTGCTCATGTCCGGCCTCGACTATGAGCGCGTCGTGCTGGCGGGCATCGGCACGGGGATCATGGCGGCCTGTCTCGATGAGGTCATGCCCTACCTCTCGGAGCGCAAGCAGTTTGGCCAGCCCATTGGCTCGTTCCAGCTCATGCAGGGCAAGATCGCCGATATGTATACCGCGATGAACTCGGCGCGCGCCTATGTCTACGAGGTGGCCCGCGCCTGTGATCGCGGTGACGTGACGCGGCAGGACGCCGCCGCCTGCTGTCTTTACGCAAGCGAGCAGGCGATGGTGCAGGCGCATCAGGCGGTGCAGGCGATGGGCGGCGCGGGGTTCCTCAACGATGCGCCGGTGGCGCGGCTTTTCCGCGATGCGAAGCTCATGGAGATCGGCGCGGGCACATCCGAGATTCGCCGGATGCTGATCGGGCGAGAGATGATGGGGGCGATGGCATGAAACTGGTATTGATACTCATGCTTCTGGCCTCGGGCGCGATGGCGCAGGAGCGGAGCGTTGACGGCGAGACTGTCGCGGCGTGTTTCGACAGCGGCAGGGCCGGTGCCACTGGCTTGCCTGCCTGTGTCGGCGAGGCGGCGGCGCGCTGTCAGACGCAGCCCGGCGGCGACACCACGCTGGGGATGGCCGAGTGCCTGACGGCCGAGGCGCAAGCCTGGCAGGGTTTGCTTGAGGAGAGCCTGACGGCCAAGGCGCAGGAGCTTGGCCAAATCAATCCCGAGCTTGAGGCGCAGTTGACCGAGGCACAAGCCGCATGGGAGGCCTATCGCGACGCGGAATGCGGGTTGCGCTACGCGGTCTGGATCGCGGGGTCAATCCGCACGATCATCGCCGCCGATTGCCACCTGCAAAAGACCGCCGCGCGGGCGCTTGAAGTGGCAACGCTGGGGGAGATGGAGTGACTGGCACCTGGCCGATGCTGACGCGCGCGCCTTACAAGGCGCTGTGCGACGGGTTTCGCTGGGATATCCCCGAGCGGCTCAACATGGCGATGCAGGTCTGCGACGAGTGGGCGGCGCGGGCGCCGGACCGGGTGGCGATCCGCGATCTGTCGGGTGAGGGCGCGCGCGAGGTGAGCTATGGCGCGCTGCGGGCGATGGCGGACCGGCTGGCGCTGGCCTTGGTGGCGCGGGGGGTGACGCGGGGCACCTGTGTGGGCGTGCTGCGGTCACAGGGCGCGTGGTGTGCGGCGGCGCATATCGCGATCTGGAAAATCGGTGCGATTTCAATCCCCTTGTTCAAACTCTTCAAGCATGATGCGTTGCAAAGCCGGGTGGGGGATGCGGGCGCGCGCGTGGTCGTGACCGATGCCGAAGGCGCGGCGATGCTGGAGGCGATGCCTGAGGTTGCGGCGCTGGTGCCCGAGGTGGCGGCGCTGCCCGAGGGGCGGTTCGAGACGGTGGAGACCGGCCCCGAAACCCCCGCCGTGCTGATCTATACCTCCGGCACCACCGGCAGCCCCAAGGGCGCGCTGCACGGCCACAGGATGCTGACCGGGCACCTGCCGGGGGTGGAGGTGAGCCATGATTTCCTGGGGCAGCCCGCTGATTGCCTCTGGACGCCCGCCGATTGGGCGTGGATTGGCGGGCTTTTCGATGTGCTGATGCCGGGGCTGGCCATCGGCGTGCCGGTTGTGGCCGCGCGGATGGCGAAATTCGGCGTCGATGAATGTTTGAAGATCGTCCGGGAAGCTTCTGTCAAAAATGTGTTTTTTCCGCCGACCGCGCTTCGGATGCTGAAAGCCGAGGGCGCGCGGATCGAGGGGCTTCGCAGCGTGGCGAGCGGCGGCGAGCCGCTGGGGGCGGAGATGCTCGATTGGGGGCGGCAGGCCTTTGGCCTCACGATCAACGAATTCTACGGGCAGACCGAGTGCAACATGGTGGCTTCGTCCTGCAGTGCGCTTTTTGACCCCCGCCCCGGCTGTCTGGGGCGCGCGGTGCCTGGGCATCGGGTGGCGGTGATCGGGGATGATGGTCGCGAGGTCTCAGGCGAGGGCGATATCGCGATTGCACGAGGTTCGGCCTCCATGATGCTGGAATATTGGGGAAAACCGCAAGAGACGGCGGATAAATTTCGCGGCGATTGGCTGCTGACCGGCGACCGGGGCGTGATCGAGCATGGCCATATCCGCTTTGTCGGGCGCGAGGATGACGTGATCACCTCTGCGGGCTATCGCATCGGCCCCGCCGAGATCGAGGATTGTCTGTTGCGCCATCCGGCGGTGGCCACCGTCGCCGTTGTGGGCAAGCCGGATGCGCTGCGCACCGAGATCGTCAAGGCCTATGTGGTGCCGAAACCGGGGGTGGTGGCCTCGGACACCTTGGCCACCGAATTGCAGGACCACGTCAAGGAACGGCTGGCAAGCTATTCCTATCCAAGGGAAATCGCGTTTCTGGACGCGCTGCCGATGACCGTCACCGGCAAGGTGATCCGCAAGGAATTGAAGGCCCGCGCGGCGGCGGAGGGGCAGGCATGATCCGCCTTTCTCATGAAAAAGGGGCTGGCGCGATGGCCAGCCCCTCGGATTCGATCCGATCTGGGAGAGGATCAGAATTTCATCACATAGGCGACGTTGAACACCCACGGGTCGATCTTGACCTCGCCGATATCCACGCCGCCGACCTCGACATCGGTCTCGATGTCGATATAGCGCACGTCGGCGCGCAGGGCGGCTTTCTCGCTGATCGCGTAGTCGACCCCGGCATGGAGCGCGAGGCCCCAGCTGTCGTCGAGATCAAGGCTAGGCGCGGCGGGACCGTCAAGCTCTTCGTCGAAGAAGTAGGTGTAGTTGATGCCTGCGCCGACAAATGGCGTAATCTTGCTTGCGTTGGTGAAGTGGTATTGCAGCGAGAGGGTCGGGGGCAGGTGTTTTGTCTCGCCGATTTGCGTGCTGCCAAGCTCAAGGTCGTGCTTGAACGGCCAAGAGGCCAGAAGCTCGATCCCGACGCGATCGGCGACGAAATATTCCAGTGTGATCGTCGGACTCAACGCCCCATCGGCGCTAATCTTACCACCGGGAAGGGCGGTGTTGCTACCGTCGTCGGGTTCGATCCAGCCCAAGCCGAGACCGAGGAGGAAATCGCCTTTTTCCTGGGCGAGCGCGGGTGCGGCTGTGCTGGCCATCAGGGCGGTAAGGGTGAGGGCGGTAATGTGTTTCATGGTCTTTCCACTCTTGTTTTCACGCCGCCCGGTATGGGGCGACTCGCGTCAAATCACTTTGATGTGAATCAAAATCGCCCGTGCCTGCCGCGCTGCGGCATTATTGCAACAGATCCCCTGCAACATGAGGAGCCGTCATGCGTCTGACATCATCGGCGCTGCCGACATCGGAAGCGTTTCGCGCCAACCGCGCCGCCCATCTCGAGGCGCTGCGCGAGGTCGAGGAGGCCGCGAGTGTCGCGGCCCAAGGCGGCGGGGAGACCGCCCGCGCGCGCCACATCTCGCGCGGCAAGATGCTGCCGCGCGACCGGGTGGCGGGGTTGCTCGATCCGGGCAGCCCGTTTCTGGAGGTGGGGGCCACGGCGGCGCATGGCCTCTATGGCGGGGCGGCACCCTGCGCGGGCGTGATCGCCGGTGTGGGCCGGGTGATGGGGCGCGACGTGATGGTGGTGTGCAACGACGCCACGGTGAAGGGCGGCACCTATTACCCGATGACCGTCAAGAAGCACCTGCGCGCGCAGGAAATCGCCGAGGAATGCCGTCTGCCCTGCATCTACCTGGTGGATTCGGGCGGCGCGAACCTGCCCAACCAGGACGAGGTGTTCCCCGACCGCGACCATTTCGGGCGCATCTTCTACAATCAGGCGCGGATGTCGGCCAAGGGCATCGCGCAGATCGCCGTGGTGATGGGAAGCTGCACCGCAGGCGGGGCCTATGTGCCCGCGATGTCGGATGTCACCATCATCGTGCGCGATCAGGGCACGATCTTTCTGGCCGGGCCGCCCTTGGTCAAGGCCGCGACGGGCGAGGTGGTCACGGCGGAGGAGCTGGGCGGCGGCGACGTGCATACGCGCCTCTCGGGCGTGGCGGATTACCTGGCCGAGGATGACGGGCACGCGCTGGCGCTGGCGCGTCGCGCGGTGGGGAATCTGGGCGCGGCCCCCCAGCCCATGCGCGATTGGCAAAGCCCGGAGGAACCCGCCTATGATCCCGAGGAAATCCTCGGCGTGGTGCCTGCTGATTTGCGCACGCCTTACGATATCCGCGAGGTGATCGCGCGGCTGGTGGATGGCAGTCGTTTCGACGAGTTCAAGGCGCGGTTCGGCGAGACGCTGGTTTGCGGGTTCGCCCATGTCATGGGCTGCCCGGTGGGGATCGTGGCCAATAATGGCGTGCTGTTCAGCGAGGCGGCGGCCAAGGGCGCGCATTTCATCGAGCTCTGTTCGCAGCGGCGTATTCCGCTGGTGTTCCTGCAGAATATCACCGGCTTCATGGTCGGGCGCAAATACGAGAACGAGGGCATCGCGCGGCACGGCGCCAAGATGGTGACGGCGGTGGCGACCACCTCCGTGCCCAAGATCACCATGCTGGTGGGCGGCTCTTTCGGCGCGGGCAATTACGGCATGGCGGGGCGGGCCTATTCGCCCCGCTTCCTCTGGACATGGCCCAATTCGCGCATCTCGGTGATGGGCGGGGCGCAGGCGGCAGGGGTGCTGGCCACGGTCAGGCGCGACGCGATGGAAAAGCGCGGCGAGACGTGGTCGGCAGACGACGAAGCGGCGTTCAAGCGGCCCACGGTGGAGATGTTCGAGCGGCAGTCGCATCCGCTATATGCCTCTGCACGGCTCTGGGATGATGGCTGTATCGACCCGCGCAAGAGCCGCGATGTGCTGGCGCTCAGCTTGCGCGCCGCGCTCAACGCGCCGGTGGCGGAGACGCGCTTTGGCGTCTTCCGGATGTGAGGGCGGCGATGATGGGATTTGGATATTTGAGGCAAGATGAAGCTGGGAGCACGGGCCATGTTTGAGCGAATCCTTGTGGCCAACCGGGGCGAGATTGCAGCCCGTGTGATGCGCACGGCGCGCGCGATGGGTGTCGAGGTGGTGGCGGTTTATTCCGACGCCGACCGGGGGGCGGCGCATGTGGCGCTGGCGGATGTGGCGGTGCATATCGGCGGCTCGGCCCCTGCCGACAGCTATTTGCGCGGCGACGCGATCATCGCGGCGGCGCTGGAGACGGGGGCGGAGGCCATTCATCCCGGCTATGGGTTCCTCAGCGAGAACCCCGATTTCGTTGAGGCGGTGGAGGCGGCGGGGCTGGTCTTCATCGGCCCCTCGGCGCAGGCGATCCGGGCGATGGGCCTCAAGGATGCCGCCAAGGCGCTGATGGAGACGGCGGGCGTGCCGGTGGTGCCGGGCTATCACGGCAGCAATCAAGACCCCGAGCATCTGTCGGGGGCGGCGGATGCCATCGGCTATCCGGTGCTGATCAAGGCCGTGGCAGGCGGCGGCGGCAAGGGGATGCGGCTCGTGGAGCGGGCGCAGGATTTCATGGATGCGCTGGAAAGTGCGCGGGGCGAGGCCAAGACGGCCTTTGGCAATTCGGATGTGCTGGTCGAGAAATACATCCTCAAGCCCCGGCATATCGAGGTTCAGGTGTTTGGTGACGGCACCAATGCGGTGCATCTTTTCGAGCGCGATTGCTCGCTGCAGCGCCGCCATCAGAAGGTGATCGAGGAGGCCCCCGCGCCCGGCATGACGCAAGAGATGCGCGCGGCGATGGGCGGGGCGGCGGTGCGCGCGGCGGAGGCGATCGGGTATAGCGGAGCGGGCACGGTGGAGTTCATCGTCGATGGCTCGGACGGGCTGCGCCCCGACGGGTTCTGGTTCATGGAGATGAACACGCGGTTGCAGGTCGAGCATCCGGTGACCGAGGCGATTACCGGCGTCGATCTGGTGGAATGGCAGTTGCGGGTGGCCGCCGGAGAGCGGTTGCCTGCGCGGCAGGAGGATTTGCGGATTAACGGCCACGCTTTCGAGGCGCGGCTTTATGCCGAGGATGTGCCCAAGGGTTTTTTGCCTGCGACGGGGCGGCTGTCGCATCTGGCCTTCCCTGAAGGGGCGCGCGCCGATAGCGGCGTGCGGGCGGGCGACGAGATCAGCCCGTTTTATGACCCGATGATTGCCAAGCTGGTGACGCATGGGCCGACGCGCGCGGTGGCGCTGCGGCGGCTGGCCACGGCGCTGGCACGCACGCAAGTGGCCGGGACGGTGACCAATCTCGGCTTTCTGGGGGCCCTGGCGCGGCACGCGGGGTTTGCGCGCGGGGATGTGGATACCGGGCTCATTGCGCGCGATATCGACGCGCTGGTGGTGGTGCCCGAGGCGGGGCCGCGCGAGGTGGCCTTGGCCGCGCTGGCGGGGCTGGGGCTGCTTGAGGGCGTGCCGCAGGAAGCGGGCTTTGTCCTGTGGCAGCCGCTGGAGCGCGAGGTGGTGCTGATCCATGCCGGTGAGGAGATCACGGTGCGGCTGCGCACGCTGTCGGCCAGCGCGCATGATCTGCGCGTGGGCGAGGCATGGGTCGCGGCGCGGCGTGTGGACGGGGGCTGGCGGCTCGACGGGCAGCCCGCGGCCCCGGTGGCGGTGGATGGGGCGCGGGTGACGGTGTTTGCGCACTATGGCCTTGCCTTCGATCTGGTCGATCCGCTGGCGCGCGATAGTGCGGCGGGCGGCGATGCCGCGTTGATCGAGGCACCGATGCCGGGGCTGGTGAAGGCGGTCTATGCCGAGGCCGGGCAGGCGGTGGCCAGGGGCGACCGGCTGGCGGTGCTGGAGGCGATGAAGATGGAGCACAGCCTGCTCGCGGCGCGCGACGGGGTGGTGGCCGAGGTGCTGGTAGCAGAGGGCGATCAGGTGAGCGCGGGCGCGGCGCTGATCCGGCTGGAGGTGGAGGCGTGATCCGGCTGCATCATGTGCCGCTGGCGCGGTCGCTGCGGGTGATGTGGCTGCTGGAAGAGCTGGGGCTGGAGTACGAGGTGGCGTATTACTCGATCCGCGACGGCTCGATGCGCGCGCCCGCGTTTCTGGCGCTGTCGCCTGCCGGTCGGGTGCCGGTGCTGGAGCATGAGGGCGCGGTCTGGGTCGAGAGCGGGGCCATCTTGCAGATGCTGTGCGAGACCTACCCGGAGGCGGGGCTGATGCCGCCGCCCGCGCATCCCGAGCGCGCGCGGTTTCTGGAGATGCTGAGCCTGTCGGAGACGGTGGGCTGTCTGCTGGAAAACCTCAACCTCAATCAGGTCTTCCTGCGCCCGCCTGCGCGGCCCTCGGCCACGGTGGTCAAGCTCTTGAACGCGCGGCTGCGTGCGGTGCTGGCGGCGATGGAGGCGCGGATGGCGGGCGATTACCTTTTGCCCACGGGGTTTTCGGCGGCGGATATCATGTTTGCCTACGGGTTCGAGCTGGCGCGCTATTACGTCGATCTGGACGCCTACCCCCGCCTTGTGGCCTATTGGGAGCGGCTGCGCGCGCGCCCCGCCTATGTCCGGGCCAAGGCGCGGGACGGGGAGCAGGATATCTATGCGCGGGACTTCTATCCCGTGCCGGAGGACTAGGAATGGCAGAGCGTGTCGAGATATTCGAGGTGGGCCCGCGCGACGGGCTTCAGAACGAGGCGGGGCGCATCGCCACGCGCGACAAGATCGCGCTGGTGGATGTCTTGAGCGAGGCGGGATTCGCGCGCATCGAGGTAGCGAGTTTCGTCAGCCCCAAATGGGTGCCGCAGATGGCCGATTCGGCCGAGGTGCTGCGCGGGATCACGCGCGCGCCGGGGGTGCGCTATGCGGCGCTCACGCCGAACATGCGCGGGCTGTCGGATGCGCTCGAGGCGGGGGCGGATGAGGTGGCGATATTCGGTTCGGCCTCGGAGGGGTTTTCCAAGGCCAATATCAACGCCACCATCGACGAGAGCCTTGCGCGCTTTGCGCCCGTCATGGAGACGGCGGGGGCCGAGGGGCTGCGCGTGCGCGGTTATGTCTCCTGCGTGGTCGAATGCCCCTATGATGGCGCCGTGGCCCCCGATCAGGTGGCGCGGGTGGCAGAAAACCTGTGGCAGATGGGCTGCTATGAGATCAGCCTTGGCGACACGATCGGGCAGGGCCGCCCCGAGGCGGTGGAGGCGATGCTGGCGGCGGTCTGCGACGTGGTGCCGGTCGAGCGGCTGGCGGGGCATTTTCATGACACGTCGGCGCGCGCGCTGGACAATATCGAGGTGGCGCTGGCGCGCGGGCTGCGGGTGTTCGACGCCGCCGTGGGCGGGCTTGGCGGCTGTCCCTATGCGCCGGGGGCGGCGGGGAACGTGGCCACGGAAAAGGTGCATGAGCGGCTGGTGGCGCTGGGCTATGAGACCGGGCTGGACCGGGATGTTCTGGAGCGCGCAGCCGCGATGGCGCGCGCGATGCGGGGATGAGCAGCGTCTACCGGATTGCCGAACGCGCGATGGGGATGAACGGCGCCACTTGGGCGCGCCATGCTAATCCATGGTCGGTCTACACCCGTTTCACGATGCTGCCGCTTCTTGCTCTCGCGATCTGGTCAAGGGTCTGGGTCGGGGGCTGGGCATGGGCGGGCTTGATCGCGGTGATGATCTGGGTTTGGGTCAACCCGCGCGCGTTTCCGCCGCCTGCGTCGCTGGACAACTGGGCCTCGCGCGGGGTGTTGGGGGAAAGGGTGTTTCTGAAGCGTCCCGGCGAGGTCGCCGCCCATCACCGGTATTGGGCAGCACTTTTGTCGGCGGCATCGCTGCCCGCAGCTCTGATCATGGCGGTTGGCCTGTGGCGGCTCGATGCGGTGTCGACGGCGTTTGGCACGATCCTGATGATGGTGCCGAAGATCTGGTTCATGGATCGCATGAACTGGGTCTACGCGGATTGGTTGCGGCAAACAGGCAAGGAGCTGGGCGATGTTTGAAACCATCAGACTCAAGACCGACGCGCGCGGGGTGGCGACCCTCACGCTGGCGCGAGAGGAAAAGCACAACGCCCTGTCGGCGCAGATGATCGCCGAGTTGCGCGGGGCAGCGCGCGTGCTGGGCGCGGATGAGGGTTGCCGCGTCGTGGTGCTGGCGGCGCGCGGCAAGACGTTCTGCGCGGGTGGCGATCTGGGCTGGATGCGCGAGCAGTTTGACGCCGATGCCGAGACGCGCAACCGCGAGGCGGCGAAGCTGGCGCATATGCTGCATGCGCTCAACACCCTGCCCAAGCCGCTGATTGGCCGGGTGCAGGGCAATGCCTTTGGCGGCGGTGTGGGGATGATGAGCGTCTGCGACGTGGTGATAGGTGCGGAGGGGGCGCAATTCGCGCTGACCGAGACGCGGCTGGGCCTTATCCCGGCGACCATCGGACCCTATGTGGCGGCGCGGATGGGCGAGGCCTGCGCGCGGCGCGTGTTCATGTCAGGCCGCCGGTTCGGGGCGCAAGAGGCGGTTTCGCTTGGACTTTTGGCGCGCGCGGTGCCCGAGGCGGCGCTTGACGAGGCCGTGGAGGCCGAGGTTGCGCCCTATCTCGACTGCGCGCCCGGCGCGGTGGCGGCGGCCAAGGCGTTGCTGCGCGGATTTGGGCCGCAGATCGACGGGGCCGTGATCGCAGGCACCATCGACGCGCTGGCCGCGACCTGGGCCGGCGATGAGGCGCGCGAGGGCATCGCCGCGTTTTTCGACCGTCGCAAGCCGGGCTGGCAGCAGGGGTGAGTCGGCCCGCCCTCGCGCGGTGCGGCGATGGGGTGGCCCGGTTTTCGGACCAATTGCGGCAGAAAGCCGCATACGATGGCATACAATGCCGAAGATTTCATCCATGCAGGCGGGCAAACCACCCCGGCCTCGGTTGACCGGGCACTGGGGCAGGTTTAAACCCGGTGCATATGCAGCCAACTTGATGCGCGCGGGGCCGCGCATGAAAGGAGCCACCCTGTGGAAGAGATGCTGAGGGAATATCTCCCGATCCTTGTCCTCATGGCCGTTGCCATCGGTCTGGGCCTTGTCCTCATCCTCGCCGCCGTCATCATCGCCGTGCGCGCGCCCGATCCCGAAAAGGTGAGCGCCTATGAATGCGGCTTCAACGCCTTTGACGATGCGCGGATGAAATTCGACGTGCGGTTCTACCTCGTGTCGATCCTGTTCATCATCTTTGACCTTGAGATTGCGATGCTATTTCCTTGGGCAGTCGCGTTTCAGGATATCAGCATGGCGGCCTTCTGGTCGATGATGGTGTTCCTCGGCGTTCTGACCGCAGGCTTTGCCTATGAATGGCGCAAGGGAGCGATGGAATGGCAATGACCACAGGGGCCTATACCGCGGGCCCGGACCGTGAAGTGGCAACGCAGGCGCTGAATTCCGAGTTGCAGGACAAGGGGTTCCTGGTCACCTCGACCGAGGATATCATCAACTGGGCGCGCACCGGCAGCCTGCACTGGATGACGTTCGGGCTTGCCTGCTGCGCGGTCGAGATGATGCACACCGCCATGCCGCGCTATGATGTGGAGCGCTTCGGCTTTGCCCCGCGCGCCAGCCCGCGCCAGTCCGACGTGATGATCGTGGCGGGCACGCTGACCAACAAGATGGCCCCGGCGCTGCGCAAGGTCTATGACCAGATGCCCGAGCCGCGCTACGTGATCTCGATGGGAAGCTGCGCCAATGGCGGCGGCTATTATCACTACAGCTACAGCGTCGTGCGCGGCTGCGACCGGATCGTGCCGGTGGATATCTACGTGCCGGGCTGCCCGCCCACGGCCGAGGCGCTGGTTTACGGGATCCTGCAATTGCAGCGCAAGATCCGCCGGACGGGGACCATTGTCAGATGAGCAATTCACTCAACGAACTGGGCGAGTATATCGAGGCCAAGCGCGCCGATTGCGTGCTGGGCTGGCAGGTCGCGCATGGCGAATTGACGGTCGATGTGGCCCCGTCGAACATTGCCGGGCTGGCGGAGTTTCTCAAGACCGATCAGAACTGCGCGTTTTCCACGCTGGTCGATATCACGGCGGTCGATTACCCCGAGCGGCCCAAGCGGTTCGACGTGGTCTATCACATGCTCAGCATGTATCAGAACCACCGCATCCGCCTACGCGTTGCCGCGCGCGAGGAGGACATGATCCGCTCGCTCACCGGCGTCTATCCGGCGGCGAACTGGTTCGAGCGCGAGGTGTTCGACATGTTCGGCATCCTCTTTACCGGCCATCCCGATCTGCGCCGCATCCTCACCGATTACGGCTTTCGCGGGCATCCACTGCGCAAGGATTTCCCGACCACGGGATATACGGAAGTGCGCTATGACGAGGTGCAAAAGCGCGTCGTCTACGAGCCGGTGAAGCTGGTGCAGGAATACCGGCAATTCGACTTCATGTCGCCTTGGGAGGGGGCCGATTACATCCTTCCCGGTGACGAGAAGGAGGAGGCGAAATGATGGGAGGCTATGGCATGGGCGGCGGCGGTTTTCTCATGATGCTGATCGTGGCGGCGCTTCTGGTGATCCCGTTCTGGCGGCTTCTACCTCAATTTGGCATCCCGAATTGGGTGGCGCTGGCGGCGATCATCCCGCTTGGGGCGCTGGTGCTGCTCTGGGTGATGGCGTTTCGCGACAAGCTTGATGGAGGCAGGTCATGATGGACGGCTCCAAATTCGACGACGCCCTGACCGGCGAGCAGAAGATCCGCAATTTCAACATCAACTTTGGCCCGCAACACCCTGCCGCGCATGGTGTTTTGCGGCTGGTGCTAGAGCTTGACGGCGAGTTGGTGGAGCGGTGCGACCCGCATATCGGCCTGCTTCACCGCGGCACCGAAAAGCTGATGGAAAGCCGCACCTACCTGCAAAACCTGCCTTATTTCGACCGGCTGGACTACGTCGCCCCGATGAACCAAGAGCACGCCTGGTGTCTGGCCATCGAACGGCTGACGGGCACGCCGGTGCCGCGCCGTGCGAGCCTCATCCGGGTGCTTTATTCCGAGATCGGGCGCATCCTCAACCACCTCCTGAACGTCACCACGCAGGCGATGGATGTGGGCGCGCTGACCCCGCCGCTCTGGGGCTTCGAGGAACGCGAAAAGCTGATGGTGTTCTACGAGCGGGCCTGTGGCGCGCGGCTGCATGCGGCCTACTTCCGGCCCGGCGGCGTGCATCAGGACCTGCCGACCGCGCTGATCGACGATATCGAGACATGGGCCAATGAATTCCCCCGCGTGCTCGACGATATCGACGGGCTTTTGACCGAGAACCGCGTGTTCAAGCAGCGCAACGTCGATATCGGCGTGGTCAGCCAGCAAGAGGCGCTTGACTGGGGGTTTAGCGGCGTGATGGTGCGCGGCTCTGGCATGGCGTGGGATCTGCGCCGCGCGCAGCCCTATGAATGCTATGACGAGTTCGATTTCCTTGTGCCGGTGGGCAAGAACGGCGATTGTTTCGATCGCTATCTGTGCCGCATGGAAGAGATGCGCCAGAGCCTGCGGATCATCCATCAGGCGATTGCCAAGCTGCGCGCGCCCGAGGGGCAGGGCGATATCCTGACGCGCGGCAAGGTGACCCCGCCCAAGCGCGGCGAGATGAAGACCTCGATGGAGGCGCTGATCCACCACTTCAAGCTCTATACCGAGGGCTTTCACGTCCCCGCCGGAGAGGTCTATGCCGCCGTTGAGGCGCCCAAGGGCGAGTTTGGCGTCTATCTCGTGGCCGATGGGACCAACCGGCCCTACCGCGCCAAGCTGCGCGCGCCGGGTTTCCTGCATTTGCAGGCGATGGACCATGTCGCCAAGGGCCACCAGCTTGCCGATGTGGCGGCGATCATCGGCACGATGGACGTGGTGTTCGGGGAGATCGACAGGTGATTGGCGCGGGGGGCCTCAGCTTTGGGCTTGCCGGGGCCGGGGGGCTGGTGCTTGGCGTGCTCGGGCTGATCTGCCTGCGCGATCCGGCGGCGGGGCTGCGGCTGGCCACCCACCGGACCGAGGCGCTGCCGACAGTGATGGGCAACCGCTACCTTGCGCTTGCAGGGCTGGTGGCGCTGGCGATGTTGCATGGTGATCTGTCGGTGTTGGCCGCGCTGTTCGCGGTGCTGGGGCTGATTGGCCTGCATGACGCGTCGATCTATGCGCGCGCGGGGCATGGCTGGTGGCGGCACGCGACATCGGGCTGTTTCTCGCTGGGCATTGCCGGGCTGGCATGGTTCGCCCATGCCGGAGGGGCCTGAGAATGCGGCAGGCGGCGATGACGATATACGCGCTTGGGGCGCTGGCGGCCTGTGCCGCGACACCGCCGGGCACCTCTGCCGAGGATGCCGCGCGTTTCGAGGCCGCCGCCAAGAGCCTCGGCTGCACCCTTCGCAGCGAGGGCGATTATCTGGCGATGGAGATGCAGACCGGGCTGGCGCGCCAGCAGCTTCTGGATTTCGCCGCCTTTCATTTGTCCACCGGGGGGGCCGAGAGGCAGCCCGACGGGGGCGTCAAACTGACCACAGGAGCCTGTGCCTGAGATGCTACGCCGTCTTTACCACGAGCAGCCCGAGAGCTTTGCCTTTACCCCCGCCAACGCGGATTGGGCCGAGGCGCAGATCAGCAAATATCCCGAAGGTCGTCAGGCCAGCGCGATCATCCCGCTTTTGTGGCGCGCGCAGGAGCAGGAGGGCTGGCTGAGCCGTCCCGCGATCGAGCATGTCGCCGATATGCTGGGCATGGATTACATCCGCGCGCTGGAGGTGGCGACGTTCTATTTCATGTTCCACCTGCATCCCGTGGGCGGCGTGGCGCATTTCCAGATTTGCGGCACCACGCCCTGCATGCTCTGCGGCTCCGAAGACCTGATTGCCGTGTGCCGCGACAAGATCGCGCCCGCGCCGTTTCAGGTGTCGGAAGATGGCAAGTTTTCTTGGGAAGAGGTAGAATGCCTCGGTGCGTGCTCCAACGCGCCGATGGCGCAGGTGGGCAAGGATTACTACGAGGATCTGACGCCCGAGCGCTTTGCCGAGATGATCGACGAGATGGCGGCGGGCGAGGTGCCGGTGCCGGGGCCGCAAAACGGGCGCTATGCCTGCGAGCCGAAATCGGGGCTGACAAGCCTGACCGAGTTCGAGAGCGGGCGCGCGCAGTATAATGCCAGCGCGCAGCGCGCCGTCGATCATGGCGACACGTTGAAGCGGATCGACGGCACCGAGGAGGCGCTCTATGCGCCGTGGCGCGACAAGGGGGCCAACCATGCGCCCGCGCCGTCATCGGTGGTGCTCAACGAGGAGCCGGTGGCGATCACCGCCAAAGGGGCGGTCAAGGCTGAGGCCGCCAAGGATGCGCCCAAGGCAGAGGCCCCCAAACCGGCGCCCGCCAAACCCGCGCCGGAGGCCCCCAAGTCCGAGGCCGCACCCGAGGCGGGCACCCGCCCAGAGGCGCTGAGCGGCCCGCGCGGGGGCAAGGCCGACGATCTCAAGCGGATCAAGGGGATCGGCCCCAAGCTGGAGGCGCTGTGCAACACGCTGGGATTTTACCACTACGACCAGATCGCAAGCTGGACCGAGGCCGAGGTGGCCTGGGTGGATGCCAATCTTGAAGGGTTCAAGGGGCGTGTCACCCGCGACACCTGGGTCGAGCAGGCCAAGCTGCTGGCCGAGGGCAAGGAGACGGAGTTCTCCGCCCGGGTCAAGAAAGGCGAGGTATACTGACCGCGCCGATTGAGAACCAACGGGGGAGTAAGCCATGTCTGACACGTCCAAACTGAGCACTTGCCAGATCGTCTGCTGGGGGCTTTCGGGCCTTGTCGGGATGATCGTTTTATGGTCTGCGACCGAGGCCGTGGGATTTTTCGCGGCATTGTTGCTGGCGCTTGCGCTGGCGGTGTTGCTGGCGTTGGTCGCCACCCGGCTGATATGCACCGGGTATGGCGCGGGTGATCGCGGCATCGAGGCGCGCGACGTGGAGGCGACGCTGCGGCAGGCGACCGGGGTCACCGGCTACAAGGCCCCCGATCCCGAGGAAGACGCCGCGCCCGCCCCTGCGCCCGCCGCCGAGCCGGTGGCAAGCGCGGCCATGGCGGCCCCTGCCGAGGCACCCGAGGCGGTGGTAAGGCCGGGCACGACCCTGCCGGGCGAGGAAGAACTGGCCGCGCGCAAGGGCGAATGGCGATATGACGGCGGGGCGGATGTGCAACCGGTCGCGGGAGCGGCCACCCGCCCCGAGGCGCTGAGCGGCCCGCGCGGCGGGCAGGCCGATGACCTCAAGAAGATCAAGGGCGTGGGGCCCAAGCTGGAAAAACTGTGCAACGAACTGGGATTCTATCACTACGACCAGATCGCGCATTGGACCAAGGCAGAGGTGGCCTGGGTCGATGACAACCTCACGGGGTTCAAGGGCCGCGTCACCCGCGATAACTGGGTGGCGCAGGCAAAGACCCTTGCCGCGGGGGGCGAGACAGAGTTTTCGGCCCGCGTGGACAAGGGCGACGTTTATTGAGCATGGGATGCGATGCCGGAGCAGGACGCACAGATCGCGCGCAAGGGGCGCTTGGCCGCGCTGGTGATCGCGGGCACGGGGGTTTTCTGGATCCTCGCCACGGTCCTGGGCGGGGCGCTGGGGCTCGACCAGCGCCTGCGCGCGCTGTTCGACATGATGGCGCTTGGCGGTTTCGTGTTTGCGCTCGTGCTTATCTATCAACTCTGGCGCTTGCGCCGGGGACATCAGGGCAGCCGGAGGTAACGGGATGCTGAAAGACGAAGACCGTATCTTTACCAATCTCTACGGGATGCATGATCGAAGCCTCAAGGGCGCGATGGCCCGTGGCCATTGGGATGGCACGGCGAAAATCCTCCAGAACGGGCGCGGCTGGATCGTGGACCAGATGAAGGCATCGGGGCTGCGCGGGCGCGGCGGCGCGGGCTTTCCCACCGGGCTGAAATGGTCGTTCATGCCCAAGGAAAGCGACGGGCGGCCCGCCTATCTGGTGGTCAATGCCGACGAGTCCGAGCCGGGCACCTGCAAGGACCGCGAGATCATGCGCCACGATCCGCACACGCTGATCGAGGGCTGCCTGATCGCGTCGTTCGCGATGAATGCGCATGCCTGTTTCATCTATATCCGGGGCGAATATATCCGCGAGCGCGAGGCGCTTCAGGCCGCCATCGACGAGGCCTACGAGGCCGGGCTGATCGGCAAGAACGCCTGCAAATCGGGCTGGGATTTCGACCTCTACCTGCATCACGGTGCGGGCGCCTATATCTGTGGCGAGGAAACAGCCCTGCTGGAAAGCCTGGAGGGCAAGAAGGGGATGCCGCGCATGAAGCCGCCATTCCCCGCGATGGCGGGCGTCTATGGCTGCCCCACCACCGTGAACAACGTCGAGAGCATCGCGGTTGCCCCCACAATCCTGCGGCGCGGGCCGGAATGGTTCGCAGGCTTTGGCCGGCCCAACAATGTCGGCACCAAGATTTTCGCGATCTCGGGCCATGTGAATAATCCCTGCGTCGTCGAGGAAGAGATGTCGATCCCCTTCGAGGAGCTGATCGAGCGGCATTGCGGCGGTATTCGCGGCGGCTGGGACAATCTCAAGGCGGTGATCCCCGGTGGCAGTTCCGTCCCCTGCGTGCGCGGCGAGAACATGCGCGGCGCGATCATGGATTTCGACTATCTGCAAAAGGATCTGAAATCCGGCCTCGGCACGGCGGCGGTGATCGTGATGGATCAATCGACCGATATCATCAAGGCGATCTGGCGGCTGGCGAAATTCTACAAGCACGAAAGCTGCGGGCAGTGCACGCCCTGCCGCGAGGGCACCGGCTGGATGATGCGGGTGATGGAGCGGCTGGTGCGCGGCGAGGCGGGGATCGAGGAAATCGACATGCTGTTCGAGGTGTCCAAGCAGGTCGAGGGCCACACGATCTGTGCGCTTGGCGATGCCGCAGCCTGGCCGATTCAGGGCCTGATCCGCAATTTCCGCGACGAGATCGAGGATCGCATCCGCGCCCGCGACCGGGGCCGTAGCCCGGCAGTGGCGGCGGAATGATCGCAGGGCGGGCATATCGCCTCTTGGGGGCTGCGCTGCTTGGGGTTGCGCTTGTCGCGGGGTGCACCGATCGCGAGGATCGCGTGTATTTTGACGGCAATTACTATCCCGGCAAGGTGCGCGGCGAAAAGGCTGACCGGCGCGTTTTCACCGCCACGGCGCGCCGCGCCGGGCGCGGCATCGAGGGCGCGCAAAAGGCTGCCGTTTACGAGGCGACGCGCTATTGCATCATGAATTTCGGCACCTCCGAGATCGCGTGGGCGGGCGTGGCCGAGGGGCAGACGGGACCGGTTTATGCCCGCTCGGGCGACCGGGTGTCGGTGACGGGGCGGTGTGTCATATGGGAATGATGCGGGCCATATCCGGGGCGGATGGCCGGGCCATGCGCATGACTGGCGCGGGGCTGGCCGCGTTGGCCCTCGGGGCGTTGGTGCCCGCCGCGAGCGCGGCATCGCTCTCGAAGGAGGCCGATATCAACAAGGCGCTCTTTGAAATCTCGGTCGCCGACGAGATTCGCAAGAATTGCGACAGCATCGGCGCGCGCATCTTTGCCGCGCTGGGGCGGATGAACGCGCTGAAGAACGAGGCGCAGAGCCGCGGCTATTCCGAGGCCGAGATCGAGGCCTATGTCTCTGACAAGGAAGAGAAACGCAAGATGCGCGCCCGCGCTGACGCCTATATCCGGGCGCAGGGCGCGGCGCCGAATGACGGGCCAAGCCTCTGTGCGCTTGGCCGGGACGAAATCGCGAAGCAGAGCCGGATCGGCTCGCTTCTCTATGCAAGGTGAGGAAGCATGGCTGACCTACGCAAGATCATCATCGACGGGCAAGAGGTCGAGGTCGAGGGCGCGATGACCCTCATCCAGGCCTGCGAGCAGGTGGGGGTGGAAGTCCCGCGCTTTTGCTATCACGAGCGTTTGAGCATCGCGGGCAACTGCCGGATGTGCCTGGTCGAGGTGCAGCCGGGGCCGCCAAAGCCCGCCGCCTCCTGCGCCATGCAGGTGCGCGACATGCGCCCCTTTCCCGATGGCAGCCCGCCGACGGTTTCGACCAAGTCGCCAATGGTGAAAAAGGCCCGCGAGGGGGTGATGGAGTTCCTGCTCATCAACCACCCGCTCGATTGCCCGATCTGCGATCAGGGCGGCGAATGCGATCTTCAGGATCAGGCGATGGCCTATGGCGTGGATTTCTCGCGCTTCCGCGAGCCAAAGCGCGCCACCGAAGATCTTGACCTTGGCCCGCTGGTCGAGACCCATATGACGCGCTGCATTTCCTGCACGCGCTGCGTGCGCTTTACCACAGAGGTGGCGGGGCTGCATGTGATGGGCCAGACCGGGCGCGGCGAGGATGCCGAAATCACGTCCTATCTGGGCGAGACGCTCAACAGCAACCTTCAGGGCAATATCATTGATCTGTGCCCGGTTGGCGCGTTGGTGTCGAAGCCTTATGCCTTTACCGCGCGGCCTTGGGAGCTGACCAAGACCGAGACCATCGACGTGATGGATGCGCTTGGCTCCAACATCCGTGTTGATTGCAAGGGCCGCGAGGTCATGCGCATCCTGCCGCGCAACCATGACGGCGTGAATGAGGAATGGATTTCCGACAAGACGCGCTTTGTATGGGACGGGCTGCGGCGGCAGCGGCTTGATCGGCCCTATATCCGCGAGAATGGTCGCTTGCGTGCGGCCACCTGGCCCGAGGCGCTGGCCGCGGCGGCCACGGCGATCAAGGGCGCGTCGAAACTGGCCGGTCTTGTCGGCGATCTGGCCCCGGTGGAGGCGGCCTATTCGCTCAAGGCGCTCATCGAGGGGCAGGGCGGCGTGGTCGAGTGCCGCACCGACGGCGCGGCGCTGCCTGCGGGCAACCGCTCCGGTTACGTGGGCACCGCGCGGATCGAGGATATCGACACGGCCAAGCACATCACCCTCATCGGCACCGATCCGGGCGTTGAAGCGCCGGTTCTGGGCGCGCGCATCCGCAAGGCATGGATCAACGGGGCCGAGATCACCCATGTCGGACAGCCTGCGGCGCTGACGTTCGAGGCGGCGCAACTGGGCGCGCGCAACAAGTTCCTGACGCGGGTCTTTGCCGATACCACGCCGCGCGAGAACGCGTTGGTGATCGTGGGGCAGGGCGCGCTGCGGGGCGATAATGGCGCGGCGGTGCTGAGCCATGCGATGGCGCTGACGCAGGCCACGGGCGCGAAATTGCTGGTGCTGCACACGGCGGCGGGGCGTGTCGGCGCGATGGATGTCGATGCCACCTGCGAGGGCGGGATCGCGGCCGCGCTGGATGGGGCGGACGTGGTCGTGAACCTCGGGGCCGACGAGATCGACACTCCGACCGGGGCGTTCGTGATCTATCAGGGCAGCCACGGCGACCGGGGCGCGCATCGCGCCGATGTGATCCTGCCCGGTGCCGCCTGGACCGAGGAGCAGGGGCTGTTCGTCAACACCGAAGGCCGCCCGCAGCTTGCGCTGCGCGCCAGCCACCCGCCGGGCGAGGCCAAGGAAAACTGGGCGATCCTGCGCGCGCTCTCGGGCGAGCTGGGCGCGGCGCTGCCCTGGGACAACCTTGCCGCGCTGCGCCGCGCGCTGGTGGGCGACGTGCCGCATCTGGCGCGCATCGACGAGGTGCCGGAAAATGACTGGCAACCGGTGGCCGAGGCCGAGATCGGGGCCGGGCAGGTGGAGGCGGCGATCGGGGATTTCTACCTGACCAACCCCATCGCCCGCGCCAGCGAATTGATGGCGGAACTGAGCGCGCTGGCGCGCGCACGCCGGATGCCGCCGGTGGCGGCGGAGTGAGAATGGCCTCCGCCCTCATATGCGCGCTGGCCCTCGCGGGCTGTGCCGAGACCGGGACGGAGCCCGTCTTTGCGCCCGAGTATATGGGCATCGAGACGCGGCTTCTGGATGGGGACCTGGTGAATTTCCACGTCGCCATGCAGGGCGCGCGCGATGCAAGCGACGTGGAGCGCTATGCCGAATGCGCCGCCGCGCAATACACGCTCATCCGGGGCTATGGATTTGCGCGGCATGTGCGCACACAAGTGTTGCAAGAGGGTGGTATCTGGCGGGGCGATGCGGTCTACACGATCTCGGATTCGCTGCCTCGCGGGTTGATGACAATCGACGCAGAAGTCGTCGCCGCCAATTGCGCGGAAAACGGAATACCGATGGTATGAGGACTGGGACCACATGGCTGAATTCTTGATAACCCCGCTCGGGACGTTCGTGCTCATCCTCGCGCAATGCCTGGCGATTGTCGGCTTCGTGATGATCTCGCTGCTGTTCCTGGTCTATGGCGACCGCAAGATCTGGGCCGCCGTGCAGATGCGGCGGGGCCCCAACGTCGTGGGCGTCTTTGGCCTGCTGCAATCGGTGGCCGACGCGCTGAAATACGTGGTCAAGGAGGTGGTCGTGCCCGCGGGGGCCGACAAGGCCGTGTTCATGCTGGCGCCGATGACATCGTTCGTGCTGGCGATCCTCGCCTGGGCGGTGATCCCGATGAACGAGGGCTGGATCCTGTCGGATATCAACGTGGCCGTGCTCTTCGTCTTCGCCGTGTCCTCGCTGGAGGTGTATGGCGTCATCATGGGTGGCTGGGCGTCGAACTCGAAATACCCGTTCCTCGGGAGCTTGCGGTCGGCGGCGCAGATGATTTCCTACGAGGTCTCGATCGGCCTCATCATCATCGGGGTCATCATCTCTACCGGCTCGCTCAATTTCAGCGCCATCGTGGCGGCGCAGGATACGGGCTATGGCTTTTTCGGCTGGTATTGGCTGCCGCATCTGCCGATGGTGTTCCTGTTCTTCATCAGTGCCTTGGCCGAGACCAACCGCCCGCCTTTCGATCTGCCCGAGGCGGAATCGGAGCTGGTGGCGGGCTATCAGGTGGAGTATTCCGCGACGCCGTTCCTGTTGTTCATGGCCGGGGAATATATCGCGATTTTCCTGATGTGCGCGCTCACCTCGCTGCTGTTCTTCGGCGGGTGGCTCTCGCCCATTCCGGGCCTGCCCGACGGGGTGCTGTGGATGATCGCCAAGATGGCGTTCTTCTTCTTCCTCTTCGCGATGGTCAAGGCGATCACCCCGCGCTACCGCTACGATCAACTCATGCGGATCGGCTGGAAAGTGTTCCTGCCCATGTCGCTTGCCTGGGTGGTGATCGTGGCGTTTCTTGCGAAATTCGAGATTCTCGGCGGGTTCTGGGCCCGCTGGGCGATTGGAGGCTGAGCCATGACGCAGATGGATTACGGACGCGCGGCGGGGTATTTCCTGCTCAAGGATTTCTATGTCGGGTTCAAGCTGGGACTGAAATACTTTTTCGCACCCAAGGCGACGCTGAACTATCCGCACGAGAAAGGCCCGCTTTCCCCCCGCTTTCGCGGCGAGCACGCGCTCAGGCGCTATCCCAATGGCGAGGAGCGGTGCATCGCCTGCAAGCTCTGCGAGGCGATCTGCCCGGCGCAGGCGATCACGATTGATGCCGAGCCGCGCGATGACGGCTCGCGCCGCACCACGCGCTATGACATCGACATGACCAAATGCATCTATTGCGGCTTCTGCCAGGAGGCTTGCCCGGTCGATGCCATCGTCGAGGGCCCGAATTTCGAGTTTGCCACCGAAACGCGCGAGGAGCTTTTCTACGACAAGGCGCGCCTGCTGGAAAACGGCGACCGCTGGGAGGCCGAGATTGCCCGCAACCTTGAGATGGATGCCCCCTACCGATGAGCGATCCAACCAACCCTTTCGAGATGATGATGCGGCAGGCGCAGGAAATGGCCAAGGCCATGAACCCCGCGCTAGAGAGCTTTTCGCCCAAGGGGTTCGAGAAGCTGTGGCCGACCATGCCAAAGGAATTCATGGAGATGAGTTTCGGGCGCGGGATCAACAAGGAGGGGCTTGACGCCAAGACGCGGCTTTTGCTGACGCTGGCGGGGCTCACGATGCTGGGTGCGCAGAGCGATACGCAAATCCGCCTCACCGTGCGCCACGCGCTCGAGGCGGGGGCCACGAAAGACGAGATCGCCGAGACCATCGTGCAAATGTCGATGTTCGCGGGCATCCCGTCGATGACCCGCGCGATGGAGTTTGCGCGCGAGGTGATGGACGAGACTGGTGAAGAAGGAAAACAGAAATGACCATCGCGGCACTGTCCTTTTATCTCTTCGCGGCGGCACTGCTGGTGGGCGGGCTGTTCACCGTCATCAGCCGCAACCCGGTGCATTCGGTGCTCTGGCTGATCCTGAGCTTCATCAGCGCGGCGGGGCTGTTCGTGCTCTTGGGGGCCGAATTCGTGGCGATGTTGCTGATCATCGTCTACGTGGGCGCGGTGGCGGTGCTGTTCTTGTTCGTGGTGATGATGCTCGACGTGGATTTCGCCGAGTTGAAGGCGGAAATGGCGAAATATATGCCGCTGGCGCTGCTGATCGGGGTGATCCTCCTGATGCAGCTTGGCCTTGCCTTCGGCAACTGGCAGATGGCCGACGGGGCCGAGGCGGCGCGCGCGGCGGTGACGCCCGAGGGGGTGCAGAATACCGCAGCCCTCGGGATGCTGCTTTACGACAAATATTTCATCCTGTTCCAGTTGGCCGGTCTGATCCTGCTGGTGGCGATGATCGGCGCGATCGTGCTGACGTTGCGCCACCGCGAGGGGGTCAAGCGGCAGGACGTGCTGGCGCAGATGTATCGCGATCCGGCCAAGGCGATGGAACTGAAGGATGTGAGGCCGGGGCAGGGGCTGTAAAAAATGACGCCAACTGAAAAAACGTTTTCCGAACTGCTTAAGAAGTATGTGACTCTTGCGAACCCTTCAATTCCACATGCTCTCGATGAAGGGCGTTTGTTGGATGCTTTGGAATATGCGTCCGAGAACGACTTAGATTTAAGCACGTGTGTCTCGAAACATTGGCCCATGAATACGACTCGAAGCTTGGGCGGCGACCCTGCGCATAGCGAAAAACTCTTTGAGCATACGGTCAGGCTGGTTGAAGAGTTCAAGCGTTCAGGAACCATAAACGGAGCAGCACGATGATCGGACTTGAACATTACCTGACGGTGGCGGCGGCCTTGTTCGTGATAGGCATTTTCGGCCTGTTTCTGAACCGCAAGAACGTGATCGTGCTCTTGATGTCGATCGAGCTGATGCTTCTGTCGGTCAATATCAACCTCGTCGCCTTTTCCGCGCATCTGGGTGATCTGGTGGGGCAGGTGTTCACGCTCTTCGTGCTGACCGTGGCCGCCGCCGAGGCCGCCATCGGCCTTGCGATCCTCGTCTGTTTCTTCCGCAACCGCGGCACCATCGCCGTCGAAGACGTCAACGTGATGAAAGGCTGATCCCGATGATCTACAAGATAATCCTTTTTGCGCCGCTCATCGGGGCGATCATCGCGGGCTTTGGCTGGCGGATCATCGGTGACAAGGGCGCGCAATGGCTCACCACCGCGCTGCTCTTTCTCGCCGCGATCCTGAGCTGGGTTGTGTTCCTGCAAGGCGCGACCGAGGCGCAGGCGGTGCATATCCTTGATTGGGTGCAGTCGGGCACGCTCGATGCCGCGTGGTCGATCCGGGTGGACCGGCTTACCACGATCATGCTGATCGTGGTGACGACCGTCTCGGCGCTCGTGCATCTCTATTCGGTGGGCTACATGGCCCATGACGCGAATTTCCGCGAGAACGAGAGCTATCGGCCGCGTTTCTTCGCCTATCTATCGTTCTTCACCTTCGCCATGCTGATGCTGGTGACCTCCGATAACCTCGTGCAGATGTTCTTTGGCTGGGAAGGGGTGGGCGTTGCCTCCTACCTGCTGATCGGGTTCTATTTCCGCAAGCCAAGCGCGAACGCCGCCGCGATCAAGGCCTTCGTGGTCAACCGGGTGGGCGATTTCGGCTTCGCGCTGGGGATCATGGCGATCTACTTCCTGACCGACTCGGTGCGCTTTGACGATATCTTTGCGGCGGCCCCGCAACTGGCCGAAACGCAGCTTTCGTTTCTGTGGACCGAGTGGAACGCCGCCAACCTGATCGCGGTGCTGCTCTTCATCGGCGCGATGGGGAAATCGGCGCAGCTTTTCCTGCACACATGGCTGCCCGACGCGATGGAAGGCCCGACGCCCGTGTCGGCGCTCATTCACGCGGCCACGATGGTGACGGCGGGGGTGTTCCTGATCTGTCGCATGTCGCCCCTGATGGAATACGCGCCCGAGGCGATGACATTCGTTGTGTTCCTCGGCGCCACGACGGCATTCTTTGCCGCGACCGTGGGTCTGGTGCAGAACGACATAAAGCGCGTGATCGCCTATTCGACCTGTAGCCAGCTTGGCTATATGTTCGTGGCCGCCGGTGTTGGCGTCTATTCGGTGGCGATGTTCCACCTCTTCACGCATGCGTTTTTCAAGGCGATGCTGTTTCTCGGTGCCGGCTCGGTCATCCACGGGATGCATCACGAGCAGGACATGCGCAACTATGGCGGGTTGCGCCGCAAGATGCCCTATACGTTCTGGGCGATGATGATCGGCACGCTGGCCATCACCGGCGTCGGTATTCCGCTCACCCATATCGGCTTTGCCGGGTTCCTCTCGAAGGATGCTGTGATCGAGAGTGCATGGGCCGGAACGGCGGGCGGCTATGCGTTCTGGATGCTGGTCATCGCGGCGCTTTTCACCTCTTTCTATAGCTGGCGGCTGATGTTCCTGACCTTCTTCGGCGAGGCGCGCGGCGACAAGCACACGCATGAGCACGCGCATGAAAGCCCGATGGTCATGGTGGCCCCGCTTGGCGTGCTGGCGCTTGGTGCGGTCTTTTCGGGCATGGTCTGGTATAACAGCTTCTTTGGCAGCCATGACGCGGTGAACCACTTCTTCGGGATCGAGGCCCATGCCGAGGCCGCGCAAGAGGTGGTGGCGCATGGCGAGGAGGGGCATGACCACGCGACCATGCACGCCGACCCGGTGGCCGTGGCCCCGCAAGGCGCGATCTTCATGCATCCCGACAATCATGTGCTGGACGAGGCGCACCATGCGCCCACATGGGTCAAGGTCAGCCCGTTCATCGCCATGCTGATCGGCCTCATCACGGCGCTTTGGTTCTATGTCTGGGATCCGGCGATGCCGCGCCGCGTGGCCGAAACCAACCGACCGCTCTACCTCTTTCTGCTCAACAAGTGGTATTTCGACGAGATCTACGACTTCCTCTTCGTGCGGCCCGCCAAGGCGCTTGGCAGCCTGCTGTGGAAGCGTGGCGACGGTGACGTGATCGACGGATCGTTGAACGGCGTGGCACTGGGGCTTGTCCCGCGGCTCACGCGGCTCGCGGGGCGGGCGCAATCGGGCTATATCTTCACCTATGCCTTCGCGATGGTGATCGGGATCGTGATCCTTGTCACCTGGATGACCATGTTCGGGGGGGCCAACTGATGGACAACCTTCTTTCCATTGTGACCTTCATTCCGGCGGTGGCGGCGGCGATCCTGGCCGTGTTCCTGCGCGGCGAGGACGAGGCCGCGCAGCGCAACGCCAAATGGGTGGCGATGATTGCGACTACGCTCACCTTTGTGGTGTCGCTCTTCATCCTGTTCGGGTTCGACCCGTCCGATACCGGCTTTCAGTTCGTTGAGGAGCGCGAGTGGCTTCTGGGCCTGAAATACAAGATGGGGGTCGACGGGATCAGCGTTCTGTTCGTGATGCTCACCACCTTCATCATGCCGCTGACGATCGCGGCCTCGTGGAACGTGTCGGTGCGCGTCAAGGAATACATGATCGCCTTCCTGCTGCTGGAAACGCTGATGCTGGGCGTGTTCATGGCGCTTGATCTGGTGCTCTTTTACCTCTTCTTCGAGGCCGGCCTTATCCCGATGTTCCTGATCATCGGTATCTGGGGCGGGGCGGCGCGCATTTATGCGTCGTTCAAGTTCTTCCTCTACACCTTCCTCGGATCGGTGCTGATGCTGGTGGCGATGGTGGCGATGTTCGCGGATGCGGGCACCACCGATATCCCGACGCTGATGCGGCACGAATTTGCCTCTGAGGGCTTCTCTGTGCTGGGGATTTACGTCGTCGGCGGGATGCAAACGCTGATGTTCCTGGCGTTCTTTGCCAGCTTCGCGGTGAAAATGCCGATGTGGCCGGTGCATACCTGGCTGCCCGACGCCCATGTCCAGGCCCCCACGGCGGGCTCGGTCGTGCTGGCGGCGATCCTCTTGAAAATGGGCGGATATGGTTTCTTGCGGTTCTCGCTGCCGATGTTCCCGGTGGGGGCGGAGGTTCTGACCCCGCTCATCCTTTGGCTGTCGGCGATTGCCATCGTCTATACCTCGCTGGTCGCACTGGCGCAGGAGGACATGAAAAAGCTCATCGCCTATAGCTCAGTGGCGCATATGGGCTATGTCACGATGGGGATTTTCGCGGCCAATCAACAAGGCGTTGACGGGGCGATTTTCCAGATGATCAGCCACGGCTTCATCTCGGGGGCGCTCTTTCTCTGCGTCGGCGTGATCTATGACCGGATGCATACCCGCGAGATTGACGCCTATGGTGGTCTGGTGAACCGGATGCCGGCCTATGCGCTGATCTTCATGTTCTTCACCATGGCCAATGTCGGCCTGCCGGGCACCAGCGGATTCATCGGCGAATTCCTGACGCTGGTGGGTGTGTTCCAGGTCAATACATGGGTGGCGGCGGTGGCCACCACCGGCGTGATCCTCAGCGCGGCCTACGCGCTCTGGCTCTATCGCCGGGTGGTGATGGGCGATCTGATCAAGGAGAGCCTGCGCACCATTACCGACATGGGGGGGCGCGAGCGCGCGATCTTCGCGCCGCTTGTCGCGATGACGCTGCTTCTGGGCGTCTATCCCCGGCTTGTCACCGATATCACCGGCCCCTCGGTCGAGGCGCTGATTTCCAATGTTGATCTGGCCCAGTCGGTCGCGCGTGCCGCGACCGCCGTGGCGCAGGTCGCACACTGAACCGGAGGCTCTGAACATGCAGGCTGATCTCAACGTCATCCTCCCGGAAATCGTGCTCGCGCTCTATGCGATGGCGGCACTTCTGGGGGCGGTCTATACCGGGCGCGACCGGCTCGCCGTGCCGCTTGTCTGGGCGACGGCGGGGCTTATGGTGCTGCTCGCGATCTGGATCGGGATGGGCGGCGCGGGCACGCGCACGGGTTTTGGCGGTATGATAAACGATGACGGGTTCGCCCGCTTCGCCAAGGTGGTGATCCTGTTGTCGGCGGCGGCGGTGCTGGTGCTGGGGCAAGACTACATGGAGCGGCGCGGCATCCTGCGGTTCGAATACCCGGTGCTGATCGCGCTGTCGGTCGTGGGCATGATGGTGATGGTGAGCGCGGGCGACCTGATGGCGCTCTATATGGGGCTGGAGCTGCAATCGCTGGCGCTTTACGTGGTGGCGTCGATGCGGCGCGACAGCGTGAAATCGACCGAGGCCGGGCTCAAGTATTTCGTGCTGGGGGCGCTGTCATCGGGGCTTTTGCTATTTGGTGCGTCGCTGGTTTACGGCTTTGCGGGCACAACGGTTTTCTCTGGCATCCTTGCGGCGGCGGACGGGCAGGCCCCGCTGGGCCTGCTGATCGGGCTGGTGCTGGTGATTTCGGGGCTGGCGTTCAAGGTTTCGGCGGTGCCGTTCCACATGTGGACGCCCGATGTCTATGAGGGCGCGCCCACCCCGGTCACGGCGTTTTTCGCAACCGCCCCCAAGGTGGCGGCACTGGGCCTGTTCGCCCGCGTGGTGCATGACGCCTTTGGCGGCGTGGTGGGCGATTGGCAACAGGTGGTGGCGGCGCTCAGCCTCTTGTCGATGTTCCTCGGCGCGGTGGCAGCGATTGGCCAGACCGATATCAAGCGGCTGATGGCCTATTCCTCGATCGCGCATATGGGATTCGCGCTGATGGGGCTCGCGTCGGGCACGGCGTTCGGCGTGCAGGCGATGCTGGTTTACGTGGCGATTTACGTCGCGATGAACGTGGGCACCTTCGCCTTTATCCTGAGCATGGAGCGCGGCGGCCAGCCGGTGACGGATATCCGCAGCCTCAACCTCTATTCCAAGGCCGAGCCGGGGCGCGCGCTGGCGATGCTGATCCTCCTCTTCAGCCTTGCGGGCGTGCCGCCGCTTCTGGGCTTTTTCGGCAAGCTCTACGTGCTGCGCGCGGCCTATGAGGGCGGGCTGGCATGGCTTGCGGTGGCCGGTGTCGTGGCCTCGGTGATCGGGGCGTTCTATTACCTGCGCATCGTCTATTACATGTATTTCGGCGAAGAAGGCGAGGCGCTGGAAACCGGGCGTTCGGTCGTGCAATGGGGCTTTCTCATGGCCTCGGCGGCCGTGATGGTGGTCGGCATCGTCAACATGTTCGGTGTCGAGACCATGGCGCTCAACGCGGCGGCGACCCTTGTGCAATAGGCCGGGGGATGCCTCCGGCGGGGATATTTCGGGCAAGATGAAACCGGGCACGTGCTGGCCCGAGGGCTATGGGCGGCGGGTGCTGGCGCGGGTGGACAGCACCAATGCCGAAGCCGCGCGTATCGCGCCGGGGCTGGCGGGGCCTGAATGGATCCTGGCGCTGGAGCAGACGGCGGCGCGGGGACGGCGCGGCCGGGCCTGGGCAAACCCTGCGGGGAATTTCGCGGCAACGCTGGTGATGCGCCCCTCGGAGACGCCCGACCGGGTGGCGCTGCGGTCCTTCGTGGCGGCGCTGGCGCTATTTGATGCGCTGGTGGCGGCGACGGGACGGGCGCAGGGATTCGCGCTCAAATGGCCCAATGACGTGCTGTTGAACGGTGGCAAGCTGGCGGGGATATTGCTGGAAAGCGCAGGCGCGGGCGCGGCGCTCAGCCATTTCGCCATCGGCATCGGGGTGAACCTCGTGGCCGCGCCGGATGCGGGTGAGGTGGAGGCGGGCGCGCTGCGGCCCGTGTCGCTTCTGTCGGAGACCGGAATCGCCATTGCGCCCGAGCCGTTTCTTGATCTGCTGGCCCCCGCCTATGCCCGCCATGAGGCGCAATTCGTGACCTACGGGTTTGCCCCCATCCGCGCGGCCTGGCTTGCGCGGGCGGCGAGATTGGGCGACACAATCGTGGCGCGCACCCCGCGAGAGACCCATGAGGGCCGGTTCGAGACCGTGGATGACGCGGGCAACCTGATCCTGACAACGGCGCGGGGGCGGCAGGCCATCGCGGCGGCGGATGTGTTTTTCTGAAAGGGCCGGGGATGCTTCTGGCGATAGATTGCGGCAATACCAACACGGTGTTTTCGATCTGGGACGGCGCGCGGTTCCTCTGCACCCTGCGCACCGCGACCGAGCATCAGCGCACGGCGGACCAGTATTTCGTCTGGTTCTCGACGCTGATCCATCATCACGGCATCCGCGCCGAGATCACCGAGATGATCATCTCCTCGACCGTGCCGCGGGTGGTGTTCAACCTGCGGGTTCTGGCGGATCGCTATTTCGGCTGCCGCCCGCTGGTGGTGGGCAAGCCCGAGTGCCGCCTGCCGGTCAAGGTGCGGGTGGATGCGGGCACGCAGGTGGGGCCAGACCGGCTTGTGAACACGGTGGCGGGGCATGATCTTTATGGCGGTGATCTGATCATCGTGGATTTCGGCACCGCCACCACATTCGACGTGGTGGCGCGCGACGGGGCCTATATCGGAGGCGTGATCGCGCCGGGGGTGAACCTGTCGTTGCAGGCGCTGCACGAGGCGGCGGCGGCGCTGCCGCATGTCGACGTGACCAAGCCCGAGCGCGTGATCGGCACCAACACGGTCGACTGTATGCAATCGGGCGTGTTCTGGGGTTATGTCGGCCTCGTGAATGGGATATGTGAGCGGATAAAGACCGAGCGCGGATGCGCCATGACGGTCATCGCTACCGGGGGGCTGGCCCCGCTTTTCCAGCAGGGGGACGCCGCTTTCGACGCCCTCGAAGAAGACCTGACGATGCACGGGCTGACCGTGATTAACGCTTATAACAAGGAGGGCTGACGCCCCATGAGCAGCGAAAGACTGATTTACCTGCCCCTCGGCGGAGCGGGTGAGATTGGCATGAATGCCTATGTTTACGGCTATGGCAAGCCCGGCAAGGAGCGCCTGATCCTTGTCGATCTGGGCCTTGCCTTCCCGGATATGGATACGACGCCCGGCGTCGATCTGATCCTGCCCGATATCACCTGGCTTGCCGAGCGGCGCGACCGGCTCGAGGCGGTGTTCATCACCCATGCCCACGAGGATCACATCGGTGCCGTGGCGCAGTATTACGACCGCCTCGGCGCGCCGATCCATGCCCGCGCCTTTACCGCCAATATCGCCCGCGCCAAGATGGCCGAGCATGGCCATCCCGACAAGGCGGTGCGCGTGGTTTCGCCCTGGCCCGAGACGGTGACGGCGGGGCCGTTCACGGTGGGGTTTGCGCCGATTTCGCATTCGATCCCCGAGGCCTCGGGGCTGGTGATCGACACGCCTGCCGGGCGGCTGGTGCATAGCGGCGATTTCAAGATCGACCTCGATCCGGTGGTGGGAGAGCCGTTTGACCGCGCCCTGTGGGAAAGCATCGGCGCGGGCGGCGTCAAGGCCTTCATGTGCGATTCCACCAATGTCTTCAGCGAGCATCCCGGCCGCTCCGAGAGCAGCGTGGGGGCACCGATCACCGAGCTGATCGCCGGGCGGTCCGGCATGGTCGTGGCGACCACGTTTGCCAGCAATGTCGCGCGGGTCAAGACACTTGCCGAGGCGGGTATCCGCGCCGGGCGGTCGGTCTGCCTGATGGGCCGCGCGATGAACCGCATGGTCGAAGCGGGCAAGACCACCGGCGTGCTCACCGGGTTTCCCGCCACCATCCCGCCCGAGGAGGCGGCCAAGCTGCCGCGCAACCAGGTGATGCTGATCGTCACCGGAAGCCAGGGAGAGCGCCGCGCCGCCAGCGCGCAGCTTGCGAATGGCAAGTATAACGGGATCACCCTCAAGGAGGGCGACACGTTCCTGTTTTCCTCCAAGACCATCCCCGGCAACGAGCGCGGGGTGATCCGCATCATCAACCAGTTTTCGCAATTGGGCGTGGATGTGATCGAGGGCGATGACCGCTATCACGTCTCGGGCCATGCCAACCGCCCCGATATTGACGAGATGCACAAGATCCTGCGCCCGCAGATCGTGATCCCCATGCATGGCGAACACCGCCACCTGCGCGAGCATGTGAAGCTTGCCAAGGCCAACCGGATCGAGGGGGTCGTGGCCGTCAACGGCATGATGATCGACCTTGGCGGCAACGCGCCCACGGTGGCGGAATATATCGAGACCGGTCGCACCTATCTTGACGGCTCGGTCAAGATCGGCGCGTTGGATGGCATCGTGCGCGACCGAATCCGCATGGCGCTCAACGGGCATGTCATGATCAATGTCATCATCGACGAGGATGATGCGCCGCTCGGCGATCCCTGGGTCGAGATGATGGGCGTGCCCGAGACGGGCCGGTCGGGCGGGCCGCTTGTCGATGCGCTCGAAGACGTTCTCGCGCAGTTCATGAACCGTGCCAGCGACAAGATCCTGCGCGACGATGACAAGCTCGAGGAAGGGCTGCGTCGGGTCGCGCGCCAGAGCGCGCAGATCGAGATCGGCAAGCGCCCCGAGGTGAGCGTGATCATCACCCGCCTGACCGAATAGGGGGCCGGGGTCGTGCACATCGCCTGCATCATGGCCGAGGGGCCGGGCCGGACCGATGATCTGCTGCATGATTTCGCAGGCCGCGCGGCGGCGCGGGGGCTGCGGCTTTGTGGCACGGTTCAGGTCAATACCGATTGCGGGCCGGGGCGGGTTTGCGACATGGATGTGCGCGTGCTGCCCGACGGGCCGGTGATCCGCATATCTCAGAGCCTTGGGACCGAGGCGCGCGGCTGTCGGCTCGACCCGGAGGCGCTGGAACAGGCAGTGGCGGCGGCAGAGGCGCGGCTTGCGGCGGGATGCGATCTGGTGATCGTCAACAAGTTCGGCAAGCACGAGGCCGAGGGGCGCGGCTTTCGCAGCCTCATCGCCGAGGCGGTGGCCCGCGATGTGCCGGTCGTGATGGGCGTGAACAGCCTCAACGCCGCGCGCCTTGCCGAGTTTCTCGGCGAGGCACCCGAGCGGCCTGAGCCGACTCCCGAGGCGCTCGATGCGTGGCTGGACCGCGCGCTGCCTGGGGGGTGATGCGTTAGGGGAAGGTGGCCGGAGATCCTCGGGGCGCAAGCCCGAGGATGACGGGGGTGCGTAGGTGGCTTAGAGCGGCACCGCCGTCACCTCTTCGCCGCGCACCACTAGCCCGATCTCGCCCCGGCAAAGGCGCAACGCGTCCTCGCCGAACACCTCGCGCCGCCAGCCCGAGAGCGCGGGCACGTCGTGCCCGCCTGCCGCGAGGTGATCGAGATCGGCGGCGCTGGCGATGAGCCGCCCGGCGACGCCGCTTTGATCGCTGCGCGCCTTGAGCAGCACCCGCAGCATATCGGCGATGGCCGGGTTGGCCTGCGCCTTGCCGTTGGCGTTCTCAGCGACGCGCGGCAGATCGTCTTGCGGGCAGTCAAGCCCCGCCTTGACGGCGGCGATGATCCCGTCGGCAATCTCGCCCTTGCGGGCCTCGCGCAGCAAGAGCCGCGCACGGCCCAGGTCTTGCATCGATTGCGGCTTGGTCGCGGCCAGTTCCAGCAGCGCATCATCCTTGTAGACGCGGCTGCGCGGCACGTCGCGGGCCTGTGCATAGCTCTCGCGGAAGCGGGCCAGTTCGCGCAGGATTGCGAGGAACCGCGGCGCGGTGTTGCGGGTCTTGAGGCGGCGCCAGGCCTCGGCGGGATCGGTGCGGTAGGTGTCGGGATTGGCGAGCGTGCTCAGCTCTTCCTGCACCCAGGCGCTACGCCCGGTCTTGTCGAGGCGGGCGGCGAGGAATTCGTAGATCTGGCGCAGGTGGGTCACATCGGCGATGGCATAGGCCTTCTGCGCCTCCGAGAGCGGGCGGCGCGACCAGTCGGTGAAACGCGAGCTTTTATCGACCGAGGCGCGGGCGATCTTCTTGACCAGCGTCTCGTAGCCCGCCTGATCGCCGAAACCGCAGACCATCGCCGCCACTTGCGTGTCAAAGAGCGGGGCCGGGATCACGCCTGCGGCGACGGCGAAAATCTCGAGATCCTGCCGGGCGGCGTGGAACACCTTGACCACCGACGGGTCGCGAAAGAGATCAAAGAGCGGCGCGAGCGAGAGCGCATCGCCGCCCTCGATGGGATCGACGAGCACGGCGTTGTCGTCATCGGTGCCGGGCATGGCCAGTTGCACGAGGCAAAGCTGGGAATAATAGGTGCGCTCGCGCAGGAACTCTGTATCGACGGTGATATAGGGATGCGCGCGCGCGGCCTCGCAATAGGCGGCGAGCGCCTCGGTGGTGGTGATTGTCTGCATCTGTGTCTTTCTGTGTCGCGGGTCTGCGCCTTTGGGGCTGGGTATATCCCAGCGCCCGGTCAAAGGGAATGCCCCGCTCAGGGCAGCATCACCTGCGTGTGGTCGCCCTGTGCAAAGCGCCGAAGCACCGCCGGATAGAGGATATGTTCCTGCTCCAGCACCCGCGCCGCGAGGGTTTGGGGCGTGTCGCCGGGCAGGACCGGCACCCGCGCCTGCCCGAGGATCGGGCCATCGTCGAGCGCGGGGGTGACCTCGTGGACGGTGCAGCCGGCCTCCGTCTCTCCGGCGGCGAGCGCGCGGGCGTGGGTGTCAAGCCCGCGATATTTCGGCAAGAGCGAGGGGTGGATGTTGAGCATTCGGCCCTGCCAGGGGGTGACGAAGCCCGCCGTCAGAACCCGCATGAACCCGGCAAGGCAGATGAGGTCGATGGCATGGGGGGCAAGGCGCGCGGCGATCTCTGATTCAAAGGCTGTGCGGTCGCCCTTGAAGGGGCGGTGGTCCACCACTTCGGTGGCGATGCCCTGCGCCCTGGCCCAGGCGATGCCGCCCGCGTCCGCGTTGTTGGAGATCACCAGCGCCGGGCGCGCGGGGTGCTCGCCGGTCATGCTTGCCACCAGCGCGCGCATGTTCGAGCCGCCGCCCGAAATGAAGATCGCGACCCGTTTGCTCAAGCGAGCCGCCCGGCATAGGCCACGCCTGCGCCTGCCGTCACAGTGCCGATGCGGTGGGTGGTCTCGCCCGCCTCTTGCAGCGCGGCCTCGACCGCCGTGGCGTGATCGGGGGCCGCGACCACCACCATGCCGATGCCGGAATTGAAGGTCTTGAGCAGTTCCGCCTCGGCCAGCCCGCCGGTCTCGGCCAGCCAGCGAAACACCGGCGGCAGCGGCCAGGCCCCGAGGTCGATTTCCGCGCCAAGGCCCTCGGGCAGGACGCGCGGCAGGTTCTCGGTCAGCCCGCCGCCGGTGATATGGGCAAGGCCGCGCACGCCGCCGGTGGCCAGCGCCGCCAGCGCCGGGCGCACATAGAGCCGGGTGGGCGCAAGCAGGGCCGCGCCGAGGCTCTGGCCCGCGTCCCAGGGGCAGGGATCGCCCCAGCCAAGGCCCGAGCGCTCGACGATGCGGCGCACGAGGCTATAGCCGTTCGAATGCACCCCGCTAGAGGCAAGGCCGATGAGCACGCAGCCCTCGGCCACCCTGCGCGGCAGATCGGTGCCGCGCTCCATCGCGCCGACGGCAAAGCCCGCGAGGTCGAAATCGCCTGCCGGATACATGCCCGGCATTTCCGCCGTCTCGCCGCCGATCAGCGCGCAGCCAGAGGCGGCGCAGCCCTTGGCGATGCCCTCGATGATGCGCGCGGCGCTGTCGACCTCAAGCTTGCCGGTGGCGAAATAGTCGAGGAAAAACAGCGGCTCCGCCCCTTGGCAGACCAGATCGTTGACGCACATGGCGACAAGGTCCACGCCCACGCCATCCACCTCGCCAGTGTCGATGGCGATGCGCAGCTTGGTGCCAACCCCGTCGGTTGCCGCGACCAGAACCGGGTCGGTGAACCCGGCGGCGCGCAGATCAAAGAGGCCCCCAAAGCCGCCGAGGCCGGACATCACGCCCGCGCGTTTCGTGGCGGCGGCGGCGGGCTTGATCCGCTCCACCAGCGCGTTGCCGGCGTCGATATCGACGCCCGCTGCGGCATAGGTCAGGCCGCCCGTATCGGTCGTGGGCTTGGTCATGGTCATCGCTCCTCGCGCCTGTCGCGGCATCGGTTAGTCCATCGCCCCGCGCCGCGCAATCCCAAAGCAGGGGCGCAGGGCAGGCTCACCGCACCGCCTCGATCGGGCCTTCGGCGCGGCCGTGGATGAACTGATCGAGATATGGATCGCCCGAGGCGTCCATCTCCGCGACCGGCCCGGTCCATTGGATCACCCCGTCATGCAGCATCGCGACATTGTCGGCGATGGCGCGCACGGAGCTCATGTCATGGGTGATGGTCATGGCGGTGGCGCCCATTTCCACCACGATTTCGCGGATGAGTTCGTTGATGACGCCCGCCATGATCGGGTCAAGCCCGGTGGTCGGCTCGTCGAAAAAGATGATCTCGGGCTCGGCGGCGATGGCGCGGGCGAGGCCTACGCGTTTTTGCATCCCCCCCGACAATTCGGCGGGGAACTTGTCGGCCACCTCGGGTTTGAGGCCCACGCGGCGCAGCTTCTCGATGGCCACCTCGCGCGCCTCGGCCTTGGGGCGTTTGAGCGAGCCGCGCAGCAGGCGAAAGGCGACGTTTTGCCAGACCGGCAGCGAATCGAACAGCGCACCGCCCTGAAACAGCATCCCGAAGCGGGCAAGAAAGGCGTCGCGGTCGCCCTTTGTCACGTCCTGCCCGTCAAGCGTGATGGTGCCGCTATCGGGATGAATGAGGCCAAGAATGCATTTCAACGCCACCGATTTGCCGGTGCCAGAGCCGCCGATGATGACCATCGACGTGCCCGATGCGATGGTCAGGTTGACCCCGCGCAACACGCGCAGATCACCGAAAGCCTTGTGAACATCGTGCATCTCGATCATGCGGAAAAGAACACCTCGGTCAGGATATAGTTGGCGGCGAGGATCAGCACAGACGAGGCCACCACTGCGCGCTTGGTCGCGCGTCCCACGCCCTGCGCGCCGCCGCTCGAGCGCATGCCGTGATAGCAGCCCATCAGCGCCACGATGAAGCCAAAGACCGATCCCTTGATGAGGCCCGAGACGACATCCCATGTCTCCAGGAAATCCACGGTCGTCTTGAGATAGGTGGCCGCGCCGAAATCAAGCCGCCCGATGCCCACCATGAAGCCGCCCATGATGCCGATGGCATCGCCCACCGCGACCAGCACCGGCACCGCCAGCGTGGCCGCCAGAACGCGGGGCAGGGTGAGGTATTTCATCGGGTTGGTGGAAAGCGTGGTGAGCGCGTCGATCTGCTCGGTCACTTTCATCGTGCCGATCTCGGCGGCGATGGATGAGGCCACGCGCGCCGCCACCATGAGGCCGCCCAGCACGGGGCCAAGCTCTCGGGTGAGGCCGATGGCGACAATCGAGGGCACAACGGTTTCGGCGTTGAAACGCGCGCCGCCCGCGTAGATCTGAAGCGCCAGCGCGCCGCCGGTGAAGAGCGCGGTGAGGCCAACGACCGGCAGCGAGAACCAGCCGATCTGCATCAGCGCGTGCAGGAATTCGCGGGCATAGAAGGGCGGGCGCGCAAGGTGGCTTACGGTCTCGGCGGCGTAAAGCGTGAACCGCCCCACGCCCGAGAGCATCGCGATCACCGCCTGCCCGATGGCTGCGAGAAAGCGCGCCAGCACGCTCATGCGCCGATATAGCGCCGCGTGTAGCGCCCCCCCAGCGAGGTGAGGATTTCATAGCCGATGGTGCCCGCATTGTCGGCGAGGTGGTCGATGCCCTGCTCTGGGCCAAGAAGGCGCAGATGCGCCGGGTCGTGGCCAAGATCGGTCACGTCCACGGCGATCAGGTCCATCGAGATGCGGCCCGCGACGGGGCAGGGGGTATCTTCGGCGTAAAGCATGGTGCGCGGCCCCATCGCGCGCAGGATGCCATCGCCGTAGCCCGCCGCGATGGTGGCGATGCGGGTGGGGCGGGCGGCGATGAAATCGCAGCCATAGCCCACGCTCTCGCCCGGCTCCAGATCGCGGCACTGGATCACGGGGATATCGAGCGTGACCACGGGGGCCGCCTCGGTGAAGGGCGCGCCGCCATAGAGGCCGATACCCGGTCGGGCGAGGTCGAAATGATACTCCGGGTGCAGCAGGATACCGCCGGTATTGGCAAGGCTGCGGGGGATATCCAGCCCCTCGGTCATCTCGCGGAAGGCGCGCAATTGCTGCGCGTTCATCGGGTGATCCGGCGCGTCGGCGCAGGCAAGGTGCGACATGATGAGCACGGGGGCCTGCGCCAGCGCGATCTCGCGCACCGCCTGCCATTCGGCGGGCTCCATCCCGAGCCGGTTCATGCCGGTATCAAGCTGGAGGCCGAAGGCATGGCCGGGCAGGGCCTCGGCGTGGCGGATCATCTGATCGACCGAGTTTATCATCGGCACCAGCCCGCAATCGGCGATCATGTCGGCATCGCCGGGCATGTGGCCGGAAAAGACATGGATCGCCGCCTCGGGGCCGACCACCTCGCGCAGCGCGGCGCCTTCCTCGGCCACGGCCACGAAAAAGCTGCGCGCGCCCGCGCGGGCAAGGCGGCGCGCGACGCGGGCGGCGCCCAGCCCGTAGGCGTCGGCCTTGACCACGGCGGCGGTCTCGCCGGTATTGGCATCGGCCAGCGCGCGCCAGTTGGCGGCGATGGCGTCGAGGTCGATGGTGAGGGTGGCGGTGCTCATGGCATGGGTTTTGACAGGCCGGGCGGGGGCGTCAAGGGGGAATGGGCGATTACGGCGCGTGACAGGCCAGGGGGCCGGACGCCGCGCGGCCTGCGCGCGGCTGTCCGCCGGGCCGGTCAGAACCAGCTTTGCACGCCGCGGGCGGCACCCGAGATGTCGCGCCCGATGCCATCGACGGTGGCACAGCCCGCGAGACCGGCGATGAGGGCGAAGGCGATCAGTTTGCGCATGAGGCTGCCTGTGTGTCTGTTTGCTCTGCTCGATGCGACGCAAGTTTCACTCGCGCCTTTTGTCCCACCAGACCGTGGGCAGGAAATGAATCCCATCCCCGTAGACCGGCAGGTTATCCACAGGATAGGCCAAATCCGCCTTGTGGGCAATACGGCCCACGGCATAGCGGTGGATGGGGATGACATAGCGCCCGGCGGTCAGCACCCGGTCGAGCGCGCGGGTGGCGGCGGTAAAGGCGGCGCGGTCGGGCGCGGCAAGCATGGCGTCGATCATCGCCTCGGCCGCGTCGGAGCGCATCCCCATCAGGTTGCGGCTGCCGGGGGTGTCGGCATGCTCGGACCCCCAGTAGAAGCGTTGCTCGTTGCCGGGGCTAAACGAGAGCGACCGGCGCATCATCGTGAGGTCGAAATCGAACTGCGCCACCCGCTCGGTATATTGCGCGCGGTCCACCGTCTCTATGGTGAGCGCGATGCCAAGCCGCTCCAGCGCGCGGGCGTAGATATCCATCATCGCGCCGGCCTGCGCGATCAGCCCGTCCTGTTGCAACAGCACGGTGAGGGCAAGCGGGCGGCCCGCCGCATTCGTGAGGCGCCCGCCCTCGACCTGCCAGCCAGCCTCTGCCAAGAGCGCGCGGGCGCGGCGCAGCCCGGTGCGGTTGCGCGCGGTGCCGTCGCTGACCGGCAGGGCATAGCCGTCGAGCGCGCCGGGGGGCAGCGTGCCCGCGAAGGGGGCCAGCAGGTCGCGCACCGCGCCGGTGGCGGGGCCGTGATCCATGCCCAGATCCGAGCCGGAGAAATAAGAGGTGATGCGCGGCTGTCGCCCGCCGGTGAGCGTGTCATTGATATACTCGAAATTGAACGCGGTGATGAGCGCCTCGCGCACGCGCCAGTCATCCAAGGGGGGGCGTCGCGTGTTCATCACGAAACCGGTCATCCCCGAGGGCGTGGCGTGGGGGATTTCCGAGAGCACGATCTCGCCGCGCTGCACAGCCGGAAAATCATATTGCGTGGCCCAGGCCTCGGCGTTGAATTCGCGCACATAGCTGAGCAGCCCGCCCTTGAACGCCTCCTTGAGCACGGTATCGTCGCCGAAATACTCGATGCGGATTTCGTCGAAATTATGCGTGCCACGGGTCAGCGGCAGGTCGCGGCCCCAGTAATCGGGGTTGCGCGTGAGGGTGACAAAGCGGTTCGGCTCATAGTCCGCAACCGTGTAGGGGCCGGTGCCGATGGGAATATCGTCAAGCCCGCCCTCGGCGATGTCGCGCCCGTCCCATTGCGCCTTTTGCAGGATCGGGCGCATCCCGGCGAGCAGGGCCAATTCGCGGTCGGCGTCGCGAAAGGTGAGGCGGACCGAGCGCGGCCCTGTGGCCTCGATCCGCGCCACCTTGTCCCAGAAGCCGCGATAGCGCGGGTGGCCGCGCGTGCCTAATGTCTCGTAGGACCAGATCACATCTTCAACCGTGACCGGGCTGCCATCGGAGAATCGGGCCTCCGCGCGGAGGGTGAATTCGACCCAGGATCGCGCCGCGTCGGTCTCGACCGATTCGGCCAGAAGGCCGTAGAGGGTGAACGGCTCGTCGAAGGAACGGCCCATCAGGCTCTCATGCGTGAGGCTTGCCAACTGCCAGGGCGGGGTGCCGCGCAGGATGAAGGGGTTGAGCGAATCGAAGCCGCCGACATTGCCGGTGACAACGCGCCCGCCCTTGGGCGCGTCGGGGTTGGCATAGGGCAGCGACACAAAATCCGGTGGCAGGTCCGGGGTGCCATACATAGCTATGCCATGCGCGGGCCCGGCGGCTGCGGGTAAGCCTGCGAGGGCAAGCGCGAGGGCCGCCAGCGCGGCCTGCATTTTGGGGAAAAAATCCGGTGCCATTTTGGCGACAATTCCTGCTCTGCCTTGTTTTCTTGACCCCAACCCTAAGACCGGATTCACGTCTTTTCAAACTTTTAGCTTGGAGCGAGGCGCGAGATTGCTTATAAAGGGGTCACTGCTCGATAGGTTTCTTGCCTGTATGAAACCTGCCTCAATGACTATACCCCGGCCTTGTGCCGGGGTTTTTTTGTCCCCTCTCCCCGATGTGATCGACACCCCCGCGCAAGTCCCCGTGCATTTCGCGCGCGCGGCATCTATGCTGCAAGCGCAATGTATATTGGGAGACAAAGCATGAGTGTCAAAGGCAAGACCGCCGTCATCACCGGGTCGAATTCGGGCATCGGCCTCGGCATCGCCGAGGAGCTGGCGCGCGCGGGCGTGAACGTGGTGCTGAACTCGTTCACCGATTCGGAAGAGGATCACGCGCTGGCCAAACGCATCGCCGATGAGACCGGGGTGGAGGCGCGCTATATCAAGGCCGACATGTCCAAGGCCGACGAGTGCCGCGCGCTCATTGAGAAGGCAGGGGCCTGCGATATCCTGATCAACAATGCGGGCATTCAGCATGTCGCGCCGATCGATGAGTTTCCGGCCGGCAAATGGGATGCGATCATCGCCATCAACCTCAGTTCCGCCTTCCATACCACCGCCGCCGCGCTGCCCGCGATGCGTGAACGCGGCTGGGGTCGGGTGATCAACATCTCCTCGGCGCATGGCCTGACAGCAAGCCCGTTCAAATCGGCCTATGTCGCGGCCAAGCATGGCATTGTCGGGCTGACCAAGGTCACGGCGCTGGAAACCGCGCGCGAGCCGATCACCGCCAATGCGATCTGTCCGGGCTATGTGCTGACGCCCCTGGTCGAGGATCAGATCCCCGACACGATGGAGAAATACAACATGGGCCGCGAAGAGGTGATCGAGAAGGTCATGCTGGAGCGGCAGCCTTCCAAGGAATTCGCCACCACCGAACAGATGGGCGGCACGGCGCTGTTCCTGTGCTCGGACGCAGCCGCGCAGATCACCGGCACCACGATCAGCGTCGATGGCGGCTGGACCGCGCTTTGAGCCATTGGCGGGGGCGGTTGGCTGGGCTATGACAGAGGCATGTTTGCTGATTTCCTGACCCGGCTTCTTGCCCCCGCCCCCGAAACCCTGCCCGACGCGGATGCGCGTCTGGCGCTGTCGGCGCTGATGGTGCGGTTTGCCCGCAGCGATAATGATTATGCCGAGGCAGAGCGCGCGCGAATCACGGCGATCATCGCCGAACGCTACGGCCTTGACGCGGCAGAGGCCGAGGCGCTGCGCGCCGATGCCGAGGCGCTGGAGGCCGAGGCCCCCGACACGGTGCGATTCACCCGTGCGATCAAGGACGCGGTGCCCTATGAGGCGCGCGCCGAGGTGATCGAGGCGCTGTGGCAGGTGGCGCTTGCCGATGGGGCGCGCGAGGCACATGAGGATTCGCTGATGCGGCTGGTGGCGAGCCTTCTGGGCCTCACCGATCAGGAGAGCGCCCGCGCCCGGCAGAAAGTAACGCGCGCATGATCGCGAGCCTGCCGATGTATGACCGCCCCGAGACGGCGGCGGCCAATGACCGTTTGTGGCAGGGGGTGCGCGACCGGTTGGGATATGGGCCGGAGCATCTCACGCGCGGGGGCGATTTTTGGGAGCACTGGGAGCATCCCGAATTGGTGCTGTCGCAGACCTGCGGGTTGCCGTTTCGCACGCGGCTGCGCGACCGCGTGCAGTTCGTGGCCGCCCCCGTCTTTGACCTGCCCGATTGCCCTGAAGGGCATTACTACAGCCATTTCGTGGTGCGCGCGGATGATCCGCGCGATGACCCGGCGGACTATGCCGATGCGGTGCTTGCCTATAACGAGGCGGTATCGCAATCGGGCTGGGCGGCACCGCAGGCCTGGGCCGCCGCGCGCGGATTCGCGTTTGCGCGCGTGATGGGCACCGGGGCGCATGTGAATGCCGCGCGCGCGGTGGCCGAAGGGCGTGCCGATATCGCCGCCATCGACGCGCTGACATGGCGGATAATCGCGCGGCATGAGGGCTATGCCGCAAGGCTGCGGATCATCGCGCGCACCGATCCAAGCCCCGCGATGCCCTATATCACCGCGATCACCCGCGACCCGGCCCCGATCCGCGCGGCACTTGGCGAGGCGCTGGCGGCATTGTCGGCGGCCGACCGCGCGGTGCTGGGCTTGAGTGGCCTGGCGGCGCTCGCGCCCGAGGATTATTTCGCGGTGCCCAATCCTGTCGTGCCTGCCGCCGATTTGGTCTGACCGGGCGTCATATCGGCGGGCAAACCCACCATTTCGCCGCTTTGCAAGTTGCAATGCGCATAATTTTCCGCCCTAGTGTCACAAAACAGCAAAGTATCCGTCCATCAGGGGGGCGCGCGCGTGGCCGACATACCGGTGATCGAGATTCGCAACCTGCACAAGGCCTATGGCGCGCTGGAGGTCATCAAGGGCGTGGACATCACCGCGCCCAAGGGGCATGTGATCTCGCTTATCGGCTCGTCCGGCTCGGGCAAATCCACCATCCTGCGCTGCGCCAACCTGCTGGAGGACAGCCAGCAGGGCGATATCCTGTTCAACGGCGAACCGGTCACGTGGAGGGGGACGGGGCTTGGCCGCCACCCGGCGGATGCCAAACAGGTTTTGCGCATCCGCACCAATCTCAGCATGGTGTTTCAACAGTTCAACCTGTGGGCGCATATGACCATCCTGCAAAACGTGATGGAGGCCCCCGTCACGGTGCTGGGCCGCGACCGGGCCGAGGTGGAGCAGGCCGCGCGACACTATCTCGACAAGGTGGGGATCGGCGACAAATGCGACGCCTACCCGGCGCAGCTCTCGGGCGGGCAACAGCAGCGCGCGGCGATTGCGCGGGCGTTGGCGATGGAGCCGGAGGCGCTTTTGTTCGACGAGCCGACATCGGCGCTTGATCCCGAGCTTGAACAGGAGGTGATCCGCGTCATCAAGGATCTGGCGGGCGAGGGCCGCACCATGATGATCGTGACCCACGATATGAGCATGGCCCGAGATGTGAGCGATCACGTCGTGTTCCTGCATCAGGGCCTGATCGAGGAAGAGGGCGCGCCCGACAGGCTGTTCGGCGCGCCGGAATCCGAGCGGCTGCGGGGCTTTCTCAGCTCCACCAAGGCCGCGTGAACCTTACCAACCAAGAGGGAGAGACGTATGAAAAAGCTACTGATTTCAACCGCCGCCGTGGCCATGATGGCCGGTATGGCGATGGCGCAGGACGTGGTACGGCTGGGCACCGAAGGGGCCTACCCGCCGTGGAACTTCATCAACGATGCCGGTCAGGTGGACGGGTTCGAGCGCGAGCTGGGCGATGAGCTGTGCAAGCGCGCCGCGCTCAATTGCACATGGGTCACGAATGATTGGGACAGCATCATCCCCAACCTCGTCTCGGGCAATTATGACGCGATCATCGCGGGCATGTCGATCACCGACGAGCGCGATCAGGTCATTGATTTCACCCAGAACTATACCCCGCCGGACCCGTCGGCCTATCTTGGCATGTCGGCGGATGTCGATGTGACCGGCGGCGTGGTCGCGGCGCAGACCGGCACCATCCAGGCCGGATACGTGGCCGAATCGGGCGCAACGCTGCTGGAATTCGCCACGCCCGAGGAGACCATCGCCGCCGTGCGTAACGGCGAGGCGGATGCGGTGCTCGCGGATAAATCCTATCTCGCGCCGATCGCGCAGGAAGATCCCGACCTGGATTTCGTGGCCGATGACGTGGCGCTTGGTGGCGGCGTCGGCATGGGCGTGCGCGAATCCGACGCCGAATTGCGCGCCAAGTTCGACGCGGCGATCCAGTCGATGAAGGATGATGGCAGCCTCAACACCATGATCGAGAAATGGGAAGTGTCCTCGACCTTCGAGTGATGCCTTTCGGCCCCCGCGCGCCTCGTGCGGGGGTCATCCAGCCCGAGGGAGGCCGCCATTTTTTCCTTCTGCGCCGATCCATCCACCCTTGAGGGGCTGAAATGGCTGTCGTGCTATCTGACCACGGTCAAGCACGCCAATCTCTATATCGCGGTGGGCACGGTCCTGCTCTTGCTGGCGATCACCGCGCCCGCGGCGATGCTGTTCGGCTTTGGCGGGGCGATGGCGGCGCGGTCGCGGATCGCGCCGGTGGCCTGGGTCGGCAAGGGCTATATCGCGATCGTGCGCGGCGTGCCCGATATCGCGTTCTTCCTGTTTTTCGTGATCGCGCTCGACCAGATTTTCGAGGTGATCCGCCACAAGATCAAATGCCCCGACTGGACCGATGATATCTGGCAGGGCAGTGATTTCGTGGTTTGCCAGGCGGCCAAGCTGCCCTTGGGCAATTCACCGCAATGGGTGCATGACTCCTACGGGTTCTTCATCGCGGTGCTGACCTTCGCCATCGTGTTCGGCGCGTTCGCGGCCAACGTCCTCTATGGGGCCATGCGCGCCGTGCCGCGCGCGCAGATCGAGACGGCAGAGGCCTATGGCATGTCGCGGCGGCAAAGCTTCTGGCGCATCCTCGTGCCGCAGATGTGGGTCTATGCGCTGCCCGGCCTCAGCAACCTGTGGATGGTGCTCACCAAGGCCACGCCGCTGCTGTTCCTCTTGGGCGTCGAGGATATCGTTTACTGGGCGCGCGAGCTGGGCGGCACGGCACTGCCGCGCTTTACCGATTATCCGCATGGCGACTGGCGGATGTGGTATTTCTTCGCGCTGCTGGTGTTCTATCTTGGCCTCACCAAGGTGTCGGAGGTGGTGCTGGAGCGGGTCATGCAGCGCCTGAGCCATGGGCAGGCCACGACGGGCGGCGAAGCGCAGCGGAGGGCGGCATGAGCTGCCTTCAGACGGTTCAGGATTACGCGCTGCGCTCGCTTGGCTATGGCGAGCGGCTCTTGCCGCGCGAGGGCTATACGCTGTGCGAGCATTTTACGCTGATCGGATCGGGGATGATCTGGAACGTGTATTTCGGCGCGATTGCGCTGGCGACCGGGTTCTTTCTGGCGACACTGGTGGCGCTGGGCAAGGGCGCGCGCAACCCGCTGATCCGCAAGCCATCGGAATGGTTCATTTTTGTCTTTCGCGGCTCGCCGCTCTTCATCCAGTTCTTTTTCGCCTATTTCCTGTTCCTGTCGCTGAAATCGGTCAGCCCGGTGTTCGACGTCTTTACCTCGGCCTGGCTGGGGGCGCTCATCGTGCTGTTTCTCAACACCGCCGCGTATTCGGGCGAGATTTTCTATGGCGCGTTGCGCTCGATTCCCAAGGGCGACGTGGAGGCCGCCGATGCCTATGGGTTCTCGGGGCTGCGGCGGTTTCGCCGGATCATCTGGCCCACGATGCTGCGGCTGGCATGGCCTGCCTATACCAACGAGGCGATATTCCTGTTCCATTCCACGACGCTGGTGTTTTTCTCGGGCTTTCCGGCATGGCAACAGCGCGGCGATGCGCTTTATTACGCCAATTATTTCGCCGACAAGACGTTCAACCCCTTCGTGCCCTATCCGATCCTTGCGGGGTATTTCATCCTGCTCACGCTGGTCATCATCGGGATTTTCGGCGCGGTCAACCGGCGGCTCAACCGGCATTTGCCGCAGGAGGCGCGGCGGGGGTTGAAGCTGCGGCTCAATCTTATCCGCTAGATGGCGGTGGCGATCCTGATTCCGGCGGCGGGGGCGTCGCGGCGGATGCGGGGGCGTGACAAGCTGCTGGAAGAGGTGCGGGGCCGCGCGCTGATTGCCGACCGGGTGGCGGTGGCGCTGGGCACCGGGCTCGACGTGCTGGTAACGCTGCCGCCGGGCGCGCGCGCGCGGGCCGCAGCATTGGAGCCGCTCGCCGGGCCGCGGCTGGCGGTGGAGGAGGTGCCGGGCGCGGGCGAGGGCATGGCGGCCTCGGTGCGGCGCGGCGCGGACTGGGCCGGGGGGCGCGCGCTGATGGTGCTGTTGCCGGACCTGCCGGAGATCACGGGCGGGGATTTGCGCGCGGTTCTGCGCGGCTTTGACGGCGCGCATATCCTGCGCGCCACGGCGGCGGATGGCACGCCGGGGCATCCGGTGGTGTTCCCGGCGGGGTGCCTGCCCGAATTGGCGGCGCTGCGCGGTGACGAGGGCGCGCGGCAGGTGCTGGCGCGGCACGATGTGCGACTCCTGGCGCTGCCCGACCGCCGCGCGGTGACCGATCTCGACACGCCCGAGGACTGGGCTGCATGGCGGGCGGCGCACGCGCCGAAACCTTAATAAAACCCAAAGAAACCGGGCGGTTGGCAAGGGGGTGCGTTTGACTTGACGCGCCGTTTCCCGTATCGGTTGTGCCCTGCTGGACGAGATGGGCAAGCGGCCTCGGGGCATCCCGGTGGCCGTTTTTTCATGTCGGCGCGGGCGGGGGGCATCGCGAGAGGAAAACGGCATGAGGCAGCGATACGCATGGTTCTGATCACCCCGGAGGAGGGGCCTTCGGGCCTGACCAGCGCGATCAACGTGCTTGAAGAGCAACTCGCAGACATGCGCGGGGAGCTTGAGGCGCTTTATCGGCGGATACGGGCCGGGGAGCTTGAAGAGTTGAAAAACGCGACAAAGGCCACGGCGGAAATCCGTCAATGGCTCAAGATCGCCATCGAAATGGAGGCACAGCTTGACAAACGCAGACAACACGAACGTGGCATCGTCCACGGCTACGCCATCGACTTTGACGCCGCCCGAGTTGAAATCCGGTGCCGCCTGGATCGTCTCGGAAGGGCGCGATGCGCAGGACGAATTGCTCGCTGCCCTGAGCGAGGGTGAGTTGCTGGCGCTGCCCTATATTTTCGAGTTCTGGGCGATGGAGCATCAATTGCCGCCCGAGGGGGACTGGCGCACATGGGTGATCCTGGGCGGGCGCGGCGCGGGCAAGACGCGCGCAGGCGCGGAATGGGTGCGCGCCCGCGTCGAGGGGGCGCTGCCGCTCGATCCGGGCGCGTGCAGGCGGCTGGCGCTGGTGGGCGAGACGGTCGATCAGGTGCGCGAGGTGATGGTGTTCGGCGAAAGCGGCATCATGGCGTGCAGCCCGCCCGACCGGCGGCCCGAATGGCAGGCGACGCGCAGGCGGCTCGTGTGGCCCAACGGGGCGGTGGCGCAGGTGTTTTCCGCGCATGAGCCAGAGGGGCTGCGCGGGCCGCAATTCGACGGGGCCTGGGTGGATGAGCTGGCCAAGTGGAAGAAGGCGCGCGACACCTGGGACATGCTGCAATTCGGGCTGCGGCTGGGCGAGGCGCCGCAGGTCTGCGTGACCACGACACCGCGCAACGTGGGCGTGCTCAAGGATATCCTTGCCAGCGCCAGCACGGTGGTGACAAGCGCGCCGACCGAGGCCAATGCCGCCAATCTCGCGCAGGGCTTCCTTGAGGAGGTGCGCGCGCGCTACGCGGGCACCCGGCTGGGGCGGCAGGAGCTTGACGGTGTGCTGGTCGATGCCGCCGAGGATGCGCTCTGGACGCCCGCGATGATCGAGGCGGGCCGGGTGGAGGCCGCCCCCGATCTCGACCGGATCGTGGTCGCGGTCGATCCGCCGGTCACGGGCCATGCCGGATCGGATGAATGCGGGATCGTGGTGGTGGGGGCGGTGACGCGCGGCCCGGTGCAGGACTGGCGGGCCTATGTGCTCGACGATGCCAGCGTCAGCGCGGCCAGCCCCGCCACCTGGGCGCGCGCGGCGATCCGCGCGATGGAGCACTGGGGGGCCGAGCGGCTGGTGGCCGAGGTCAATCAGGGCGGCGATCTGGTGGAGCAGGTGATCCGGCAGGTCGATCCGCTGGTGCCGTTCCGCAAGGTCCACGCGAGCCGGGGCAAGGCCGCGCGCGCCGAGCCGGTGGCCGCACTTTACGAGCAGGGGCGGGTGCATCACCTGCGCGGGCTGGCCCGGCTCGAGGACCAGATGTGCGCGATGACCAGCCGCGGCTTCGAGGGCAAGGGCAGCCCCGACCGGGTGGATGCGCTGGTCTGGGCGCTGACCGATCTGATCGTGGAGCCGGGGGCCAAGTGGCGCGCGCCGCGCGTGCGCGCGGTGTGAGGGGGAGGGGGGGTAACGGGCCTGTTGCTGCCGTTTGCCTCCTGCCCCCCCGCGCGCAATCAAGTATCCGTCCGGGTCAAGCCATTTTGGGCTGCCATGTTCTGCCCTCGCTGATGAGTGTGTTGGCGAGTTGAATGAGTTTTCTCATGAGAGCGGTGAGCGCGACCTTGTGGGGTTTTCCAGCTGCGCGTAGCTGGTCGTATTTGGGGCTGAGATCGGGGTTTTTCTTCATCGCGACGAGGGCAGGCATGAAGAGGGCTTCGCGCAGGTGTCTGCGCCCGCCCTCGATCCTCGCCTTGCCGCGCCAGTTGCCGGATTGTCGGGTCATTGGCGCGAGCCCGGCGAGGGCGGCGATCTGCTTGTGGCGCAGGGTGCCGATTTCAGGACATTCCGCGAGGATGGTGCGCGCGGTGATGCGTCCGACGCCGGGGATCGAGGTGAGGATCTGGGCGGCGCGGCGGCGCTTGGGGCAGGCCTCGAGGCAGGCGTCGATCTCGGCGTCGAGGGTGGCGATCTGACGCTCGGCCTGGGCAAGCCGCGCCTTCACCAGCCGCCGGACGAGCGGCAGCCGCGCCGCCGCCAGCCGGTTCATCAGGGCGGTCCGGTCCCGCACAAGGCCCGAGCGGGTGGCGCGTAACTCCCTGAGAACGGTCTGGATTTCGTCGGCGGGCCGATCCGGGACCAGCTCCAGCGCCCGGCCCATGCGCGCAAGCATCAAAGCGTCCACGGCATCGGTCTTGGCCCGCGTGCCGTTCGCCTGCGCGAAGCGGCGGGCGTGAAGCGGGTTGACCTTCACCAGCGGCAAACGCCCGGCGAAAGCCGCTTCGAAATCGCGATGACAGGCCCCGGTCGGCTCGAAGACGACCAGGTCTGGATCGTCCGCGCCGATCCAGCGCGCGAAGGCCCCGAACCCGGTGGCGGTGTTGTCAAACCGCGCGTGGCTGCCCGTCGTGAGGCGATGCGCGTCGAAATGCAGTTTCGAGATATCGATGCCGATGGTATCATGTGTCATCTTCGTCATGTCCTATGCTTGTCGTGCAGGGCTGTGTGCCGCTGCGTATCCGTTCAGGCCCCATGCGAAGACGGCGGTCGATCTCACTTGATTACGGTCCTCCAAGACCGGGTGCGAAACGATCCAACCGCCGCCACCGCACGCCATGATTGGCGTGGCGTGCGGTGGCTCCATCCTCGCATGGAACCGGGAAAATCATAAGACAAGGTGCCGCAGGCACCGCCGCGCGATCGCCCGACCGCCCGGACGGGCGGGCGCTTTTGCAACGACGCAACCCTCACAATCGTTCAAGTATTTGGCGCCATAAAGTGCGTTTCACATCTGTTGCAGCGCCCACCCGCGGTCGGGCACTCACGCGGCTCATCGCATGATATCGAACGCCGCCCCTTCAGGTCCGCTCCGACACCGCGTCTCTCCGGGTCGCGCCTGCCTGCCCTCACAGGCGCGCGCTGCGGTTAACATTCGTTAAACCTTTCGCGGTCTGTTGCCCGTCGAGCGCCGAGGTGAAGGAGCGAGCGATGATACTGGATTTCTTTCGGCAAGGAGGGGCTGACGTGGCCGAGATGCCCGAGCAGAAGGCGAGTGCCGCGGGCCGCGTCATCGCCTGGGGCGGCACGGGGCGCGGCGTGGCGTGGAGCCCGCGCGACACGGTGAGCCTGACGCGCAGCGGATTTGCCGGCAACCCGGTGGGGTTTCGCGCGGTCAAGATGATCGCCGAGGCGGCGGCGGCCTTGCCCTTGGTGTTGCAGGATGCCGAGCGGCGCTATGCGGTGCATCCGGTGCTTGATCTGGTGGGTGCGCCGAACCCGGCGCAGGGCCGGGCGGAATTGTTCGAGGCGCTTTATGGCCAGCTTTTGCTGTCGGGCAATGCCTATATCGAGGCGGTGGGGGCGGGTGCTGGCCTGCCGCTGGAGCTGCATGTGCTGCGCTCGGACCGGATGAGCGTGGTGCCGGGGGCCGATGGCTGGCCGGTGGCCTATGAATACAGCGTCGCCGGGCGCAAGCACCGGTTCACGCTTGGCGAGGGCGCGCCCTGCATCTGCCATATCAAGTGCTTTCACCCCCAGGACGACCATTACGGCCTGTCGCCGATGCAGCCCGCCGCGCAGGCGGTGGATGTGCACAACGCGGCAAGCCGCTGGTCGAAGGCGCTCTTGGACAATGCCGCGCGGCCCTCGGGGGCGATCATCTACAAGGGGGCCGAGGGGCAGGGGGTGCTGAGCAGCGATCAGTATGACCGGCTGGTGAGCGAGATGGAGGCGCATCATCAGGGCGCGCGCAATGCCGGCCGTCCTATGCTGCTGGAGGGCGGGCTGGACTGGAAGCCGATGGGATTCTCGCCCTCTGACATGGAATTCCAGCAGACCAAGGAATCAGCGGCGCGCGAGATCGCGCTGGCCTTTGGCGTGCCGCCGATGCTGCTCGGCATTCCGGGCGACGCGACATTCGCCAATTACCAGGAGGCCAACCGCGCGTTTTACCGGCTCACGGTGCTGCCGCTGGTGGCGCGGGTGAGCGCCAAGGTGGCGGCGTGGTTGCGCGAGTTTACCGGCGAGGCGCTGGAGCTGTCGCCCGATCTCGACAACGTGCCTGCGCTGGCGGCGGAACGCGACGCGCAATGGGCGCGGGTGGCGGGGGCGGATTTCCTGACACCTGCGGAAAAGCGGGCGCTGCTGGGCCTGCCGCCGCTGGCGGGTGATGCGGGTGAGTGAGGGCGCGCCGCCGCCGCGCTACGGGTTCGAGGCCTTCGATTGCGCGCCCGCGCTGCGGCTTGAGGCGCATGAGCGGGTGTCGGAGCTACAGCAGCGGGCCTTGCAGGAGCGGCTTGAGCGGATCGAGGCGGCGGTGGAGCGGCTGGAGCGGCGGCTGTGGCTGGCGGTTTACGGCGTGGTGGCGGCGGTGCTGGTGCAGGCGTTCCAGCCGATACTGGCGGCACTTCCGGGATGAAAGGAAAGGGCGAGGCGATGGAGACGGGATTGGAGCGGAAATTCGCGCAGGGCGGGGCGGATGGCCTGTGCGTCACGCAAGAGGGCGGGATCGAGGGCTATGCCAGCCTCTTTGACGCGCCCGACCAGGGCGGCGATGTGGTGGCGCGGGGGGCCTATGGCGCCTGCCTCAAGCGGATGAAGGTCGAGGGGCGGCGGGTGCGGATGCTGTGGCAGCATGACCCGCGCGAGCCGATCGGCATCTGGGACGAGCTGCGCGAGGATGCGCGGGGGCTGTGGGTCAAGGGGCGGCTGCTGGAGGGGGTGGCGCGCGGTCGCGAGGCGGCGGCGCTGCTGGCGGCAGGCGCGATCGACGGGCTGAGCATCGGCTATCGCACCGTGCGCGCCAGCCGGAACGAGAAGGGCCAGAGGCTCTTGCAGGAACTGGAGCTTTGGGAGGTGTCGCTGGTGACCTTCCCGATGCTGCCCAGTGCGCGGGTGGCGGCGAAGGGCGAAAGCCCCGGCGACGACGCCTTGCGCGAGATGGCCGCCGTGTTGCGCGCGGCGCGCCGGGAGATGGCGCAGGGGTAGCGCCGACCCGCAACCGAGAGGAGTTGACGATGACGACCGAGACAAAGGCTCGGACCGGGGAAGACATGTCTCCGGCAGCCGAGATGGGGGAGGCCGTGCGCGGTTTCCTGGACGAATTCAAGGGCTTTCGGGCCGAGATCACGACGCGGTTTCAACAGCAGGAAGACAAGATGACCATGATCGAACGCAAGAGCCTGACGCAGGCGCGCCCGCAGCTTGCCGGCACCCACGAGATGCACGCCCCCCACCGCAAGGCGTTTGACGCCTATTTGCGCTCGGGCGACGATGACGGGCTGCGCGGGCTGGACCTTGAGGGCAAGGCGCTCAACACCTCCATTGCCGCCGAGGGCGGCTATCTGGTCGATCCGCAGACCTCGGAGACGATCCGCTCGGTGCTCAATTCCACCGCGTCGATCCGCGCCATCGCCAATGTGGTGGCGGTCGAGGCGACATCGTTCGACGTGCTGGTGGATCACAGCGACCTGGGCCATGGCTGGGCGACGGAGACCACCGGCGTGGCCGAGACCGACACGCCGCAGATCGACCGTATCTCGATCCCGCTGCACGAGTTGAGCGCGCTGCCCAAAGCAAGCCAGCGGCTGCTCGATGACAGCGCATTCGACGTAGAGGAATGGCTCGCCTCGCGCATCGCCGACCGGTTTTCGCGCGCCGAGGCGGCGGCCTTTGTCAATGGCGACGGGGTGGACAAGCCGCGCGGCTTCCTCAGCCGTCCGGCGGTGGATAACGCGGTCTGGACCTGGGGCAACCTGGGCTATGTGCCCACCGGTGCCGATGGTGACCTGAACGGCCCCGACCCGATCGTCGATCTGGTCTATGCGCTGGGGGCGGAATACCGCGCCAATGCGACTTTCGTGATGAATTCGCGCACCGCAGGCGTGGTGCGCAAGCTCAAGGATGTCGATGGCCGGTTCCTGTGGTCCGACGGTCTTGCCGCAGGCGAGCCCGCGCGGCTGATGGGCTATCCGGTGCTGATTGCCGAGGACATGCCCGAGATCGCCACCGGCGCGGATGCTATTGCCTTTGGCGATTTCCGCGCGGGCTATACCGTGGCCGAGCGCCCGGACCTGCGCATCCTGCGCGATCCGTTCAGCGCCAAGCCGCATGTGCTGTTCTACGCCACCAAGCGCGTCGGCGGCGATGTCAGCGATTTCAAGGCGATCAAGCTTTTGCGGTTCGCCGTCGCCTGAGGCGCGCGGTGAAGGCGGGCGGGGGCAACGCGCCCCCGCCCCGAAGGCGCGTGCCGCGTGATGCGGTGTTGTGCAGCTTCCCCTCCGTCCGGGCAATGCCGGGCGGCACGCGCCGCCGATGCGGGAGGGGCCGGGATGATGGAGATGGTCCATGTTGCTGATGGAAGAGACAGCGGTGCCAAATGCCGCATTGCCGCTGGCGGAGTTCAAGGCGCATCTGCGGCTGGGCACCGGATTCGCCGATGACGATATTCAGGACCCCGTTTTGGAAGGGTTTTTGCGCGCGGCACTGGCCGCGATTGAGGGGCGCACCGGCAAGGTGCTGATTGAGCGGGATTTTTCCTGGGTGCTGCACGATTGGCAGGAGGCCACGGGCCAGCCCCTGCCGGTGGCACCGGTGGCCGCGATCCTGAGCCTCACGCTGCGCGACCGCGCCGACGAGGAGGAGCTGATCGACCCCGCGCTTTACCGGCTGGAGCGCGACGCGCATCGCCCGGTGCTGCGGCCTGCGGGGCATATGCTGCCGATGGTGCCCACCGGAGGCGTGGCCGAGATCGTGTTTCGCGCGGGCTATGGCGCGGGCTGGGGCGATCTGCCCGCCGATCTGGGGCAGGCGGTGCTTCTGTTGGCGGCGCATTACTACGAGCACCGGTTCGAGACCGCGCTGGGCGAGGGGTGCATGCCCTTTGGCGTGGCGAGCCTGATCGAGCGCTACCGCAAGGTGCGCATCCTTGGCGGGGGGGCGCGGTGATGGCGCGGCCCCGGCTCAACCGGGCGCTGGTGCTCGAGGTGCCGCAGCGCGCGCCCGATGGCGCGGGCGGGTTCACGCAAGCCTGGGCGGTGCGCGGCACGCTCTGGGCCGAGTTGGTGGCGCGCTCGGGCCGCGAGGCGGCGGGCGAGGCGCTGCGGCTGGCGCGGGCGGGCTATCGCATCACCGTGCGCGCCGCGCCACAGGGCGCGCCGTCGCGGCCCGAGCCGGGCCAGCGGCTGCGCGATGGCGCGCGGCTCTTTCATATCCTCGCGGTCACCGAGAGCGGCGCGGGGGCGGGGTATCTCACGCTTTGGGCCGAGGAGGAGGTGGTGGCATGAGCTATGGCATGGCGGCGGCGCTTCAGGCGGCGATCTGGCAGCATCTGTCCAGTGATCCGGGCCTTGCCGCACTGGTGGGCGGCGCGATCTATGACGCCGCCCCGCAGGGGGCAGAGCCCGGTCTTTATGTGGCGCTGGGCCCCGAGGACGCGCGCGAGCGCGGCGACGCGACGGCCCCCGGTGCCGAGCATCGCGTGAGCGTCACGGTGGTGAGCGCGGGCGCGGGATTCCTTGCCGCCAAGCAGGCGGCGGGGGCGGTGAGCGACGCGCTGGAAAGCGCGGCGCTGGTGCTCGACCGGGGGCGGCTGGTGTCGCTCAACTTCCTTCGCGCGCGGGCGCGGCGCAGCGGTGACGGGCAGCGGCGGCGGATCGACCTGACCTTTCGGGCGCGCGTGGATGACGGCGTCTGATCCTTGGTGATTTCGCATGTTCGAGGAGCTTAAAACCGGTTCCCACTTTTAAGCAACATGCTTTAGCAGAACGGAGACAAGACATGGCAGTTCAGAATGGCAAGGACCTTCTTATCAAGGTCGATCTCAGCGGCAGCGGCAATTTCCAGACGGTGGCCGGGCTGCGCGCCACGCGGGTGAGTTTCAACGCCGAGAGCGTGGATGTCACCAGCCTCGACTCGGCGGGGGGGTGGCGCGAGTTGCTGGCGGGCGCGGGCGTCAAATCGGCCAGCATCAGCGGTTCGGGGATTTTCCGCGATGCCGCCAGTGATGCGCGGATGCGGCAGATTTTCTTTGATGGGGAAATGCCGGAATTTCAGGTGATCATCCCCGATTTCGGCACCATCGAGGGGCCGTTTCAGGTGACGGGGATCGAATATGGCGGCACCCATGACGGCGAGGCGACCTATGAGATGTCGCTGGCGTCGGCGGGGCGGCTCGACTTCGTGGCGCTGTGAGCGGGGCCGTGGCCAACCCCTGGGCGGGCGAGGTGGCGCTGGTCGTCGCGGGCGAGGGCCGGGTGATGCGGCTTACCCTCGGGGCGCTCGCGGAGATGGAGGCCGCATTGGGGGCTGATAGCCTCGTCGATCTGGTGGCGCGGTTCGAGGAGGGGCGGTTTTCCTCGCGCGATGTGTTGGCGGTGATCGTGGCGGGCCTGCGCGGCGGTGGCTGGCGCGGCACGGCGGCGGATCTGCTTTGCGCCGAGATCGAGGGCGGGCCTCTGGCGGCGGCGCGGGCGGCGGCGCAGCTTCTGGCGCGGGCCTTTGCCCTGCCCGAGGCGGAAGGGTGAGCGGCGCGCGCTTTGACTGGCCCGCGCTGATGCGTGCGGGCGTGCAGGGCTTGGGCTTGCGCCCGGCGGAATTCTGGGCGCTGACGCCTGCCGAATTGCGGCTGATGCTGGGCGAGGGCCAAGGGCCGCGCCCGATGGCGCGCGACGGGCTGGAGGCGCTTCTGGCAGCCTTTCCCGATGAGCAAGAGGAGATGAGCGATGGATGAGCTGGACCGCGCCGACGATCTGGAGGCGCAGATCACGGCGCTGGACGATGCGATGGGGCAGGCGGGCGCGATGGCCGCCGCCTTTGCCGGGGAATTGCAGAGCGTGCGCGGCGGGTTCGCCGCCGCCGGGCAGGATGTGCAGAGCCTCGAGCGGGGCTTGAGCCGGGGATTGAGCGGCGCGCTGCGCGGCGCGGTGGTGCAGGGCGACAGCCTGAGCGACAGCCTGCGGCGGCTCGCCACGACGCTGGTCAACACCGCCTTCAACGATGCCGTGCGCCCGGTGAGCGACCAGGTGGGCGGGCTTCTGGCGCAGGGGGTGGGGGCGCTCTTTGGCGGCGCGTTCGAGAAGGGGGGCAGTTTCGCGCAAGGGCGCGTGATGCCCTTTGCCAATGGCGGCGTGGTGAGCGGGCCGGTGTCCTTTCCGATGCGGGGCGGGCGCAGGGGGCTGATGGGCGAGGCGGGACCGGAGGCGATCCTGCCGCTGTCGCGCGGCAGCGATGGGCGGCTCGGGGTGCGCGCGCAGGGGGGCGGCGCGGTGAGCGTGGTGATGAATGTCACCACCCCGGATGTGGAGGGGTTTCGCCGCAGCCAAGGGCAGATCGCGGCGCAGCTTGGTCGCGTGATCGGGCGCGGCGCGCGCAATCGGTAAGGGGGCAAGGCCATGAGTTTTCACGAGATACGATTCCCCGCGAGCCTCAGCTTTGGCTCGATCGGCGGGCCGGAGCGGCTGACCGAGATCGTCACGCTGGCGAGCGGTTTCGAGGAGCGCAACAGCCCCTGGGCGCAGGCGCGACGGCGCTATGACGCGGGCGTGGCGCTGCGCAGTCTTGACGATATCGAGGCGCTGATCGCGTTTTTCGAGGCGCGGCAGGGGCAGCTATACGGTTTTCGCTGGAAGGATTGGAGCGATTTCAAATCCTCCCGCGCCGGGGCCGCGCCCGCCTTTGACGACCAGGAGATCGGGGTGGGCGACGATGCCACCGTGGCCTTCGCGTTGCGCAAGAGCTACCGCTCGGGCGCGCAGGAGGCCCGGCGCCCTATCGTCAAGCCGGTCAAGGGCAGCGTGCACATGGGGCTGGGCGGCGTCGAGATGCGCGAGGGGGTGCATTACGAGGTGGACGAGACCACCGGGATCGTGACCTTTGCCGAGCCGCCCAACCGGGGCGTGCCGGTGACCGCTGGCTATGAATTCGATGTGCCGGTGCGGTTCGACACCGACCGCATCGCGGTGAGCCTTGCCTCGTTCCAGGCGGGCGAGGTGCCCAATGTGCCGGTGGTGGAGATCCGGGTATGACCGGGGCCGAGGCGCTGGCCGCGCATCTGGGGCAGGGGGTGAGCACCACCTGCCGGGCCTGGGCACTGACGCGGCGCGACGGGCGGGTGATGGGCTTTACCGATCACGACCGGGCGTTCAGCTTTGACGGCATCGTGTTTCGCCCCGGCACGGGGATGAGCGCGCGCGCGGTGGCGGCGGGCACCGGGCTTTCGGTGAACAATACGGAGGCGTTGGGCGCGCTGTCGGACGGGGCCATCACCGAGGCCGAGATCGAGGCCGGACGCTATGACGGCGCGGGCGTGCGGGCGTGGATCGTCAACTGGCGCGACGTGGCTCAGCGGGTGGTGGTCTTTGCCGGGACCATCGGCGATATCCGCCGCGCGGGCGGCGCGTTCGAGGCGGAATTGCGGGGGCTGACGGATGCGCTCAACGTGCCGCTGGGGCGGGTGTATCAAAAGAGTTGCAGCGCCATCCTTGGTGATCGCGACTGCACCTTTGATCTCAATACGCCGGGGTATGTTTCCGAGCGCGTGGCGGAAGATGTGGTGGAGAACCGCGTGTTTCGCTTTGCCGATATGGGCGGCTTTGCCGAGGACTGGTTCCGGCATGGCGTGATCCGGGTGACAAGCGGCGCGGCGCAGGGCCTTGCGGGGATGATAAAACGTGACCGTATGGAAGGGCCGGGCCGGGTGATCGAGCTATGGCATCCGCTGGGCGCTGCGGTGGTGCCGGGCGACGGGCTGCGGATCGAGGCGGGGTGCGACAAGCGCCGGGCGACGTGCCAATTCAAGTTCGACAACCTGCTGAATTTTCAGGCCTTCCCGGATATTCCCGGCGATGACTGGGTGATTACCGATCCGACCAAATCGCCGCGTCTTGACGGCGGGAGCCGCAGGCGATGAGCGCGCGGGCAGAGCAGGTTGTGGCGGCGGCGCGCGGTTGGCTGGGCACGCCCTACCGCCATCAGGCGGCGTGCCGGGGCGCGGGCTGCGATTGTCTGGGCCTTGTGCGGGGCGTCTGGCGCGAGGTGATGGGCGAGGAGCCCGAACGCCCGCCCGCCTATTCGATGGACTGGTCCGAGCCTGCCCGCGACGAGGCGCTTTGGCGCGCGGCGGCGCGGCATCTGGTGGCGCGCCCCCTCGGGGCCGAGGCGGCGGGCGATGTGATCCTGTTTCGGATGCGTGACGGCGGCGTGGCCAAGCATCTGGGCATCGTGGCGCAGGCCGGGCCGGGGGCGCGGTTCATCCACGCCTATGCCGGGCATGGCGTGGTCGAGACCACGCTGAGCGCGCCCTGGCGGCGGCGGATCGCTGCGCGTTTCGCCTTTCCTGAGGAGAGATAACATGGCAACGATTCTTCTTTCCGCCGCCGGGGCCGCCATCGGCGGTGCGGTCGGTGGCTCGGTTCTCGGGATTTCCTCGGTGGCGCTGGGGCGGTTCGCGGGGGCGGTGATCGGGCGCTCGATCGACCAGCGGCTGCTGGGGCAGGGCTCGGAGGTGGTCGAGACCGGGCGCGTCAACCGGTTGCGGCTCACCGGGTCGGGCGAGGGCGATGCCATCGCGCAGGTTTACGGGCGGATGCGGGTGGGGGGTCAGGTGATCTGGGCCACCGAGTTTCGCGAGCGTGTGACGGTGACACCGGGGCGCAGCGGCGGCGGCAAGGGCAGCCCGCGCCCCGCCACGCCGACGGTGCGCGAGATCAGCTATTCGGTGAGCCTCGCGCTGGCGCTCTGCGAGGGCGAGATTTCCCGCGTGGCCCGCATCTGGGCCGACGGCACGGAAATTGCGCCCGACAGCCTCAACATGCGGGTCTATCCCGGCTCGCGCGATCAGCTTCCCGATCCGCTCATCGAGGCGGTGGAGGGGGCGGGGACGGTGCCCGCCTATCGCGGCACCGCCTATGTGGTGATCGAGGATCTGGACCTCTCGCAATTCGGCACCCGCGTGCCGCAATTCAGTTTTGAGGTCTGCCGCCCGGCGCAGGCGGGCGGCGACGGGGCCGATCTTGACCCGGTGCACGCGCTGCGCGGGGTCGCGATCCTGCCCGGCACCGGCGAATACACGCTGGCCACGACGCCGGTTGCGATGGATTTTGGCTTTGGCTCCAAGGGGCTGGTGAACGTCAACACCCCCGGTGCGCGCAGCGATTTCGCCGTGGCGCTGGAGGCGCTGCGCGAGGAGTTGCCGCAGGTGCGCGCGGCGTCGCTGGTGGTGAGCTGGTTCGGCGACGATCTGCGCTGCGGTGCGTGCCAGATCCGCCCGCGCGTGGAGAAAAAGACATTCGAGTCGGCCAACATGCCCTGGGTCGTCTCGAGCCTTACGCGCGGGGCGGCGGGCGAGGTGCCCAAGGATGCCGGGGGCCGCGAGGTCTATGGCGGCACGCCCAGCGATCAGGCGGTGGTGGAGGCGATCCTCGCGCTCCGGCAGGCGGGGCAGGAGGTGCTTTATTATCCGTTTATCCTGATGGAGCAGATGGCGGGCAACGGGTTGCCCGATCCGTGGAGCGATGCCGAGGGTCAGCCGGTGTTGCCGTGGCGCGGGCGGATCACCACCTCCAAGGCACCGGGGCGCGATGGCAGCCCCGATGGCACGGCGGCGGCCGAGGCGGAGGTGGCGGCGTTCTTTGGCACGGCGCGGGCGGCTGATTTCACCGTGACGCCGGTGGCGGCGGTGCCGGTGGGCGAGCCGGGGACCGGTGCGCTTGATCTCTTGAGCTTTGGCGGGGCGGTCAAGGCGAGCCCCGTGGCCTATCACGGCCCGGATGAGTGGTCCTACCGCCGGTTCATCCTGCATCAGGCGGCGCTTTGTGCGGCGGCGGGCGGGGTCGAGAGCTTTTGCATCGGCTCGGAAATGCGCAGCCTCACGCAAGTAAGGGGGGCGGGCAACAGCTTTCCAGCGGTGGCGCAACTGGTCGCGCTGGCGGGCGAGGTGCGCACGCTGCTGGGGCCGGAGGTGAAGATCAGCTATGCCGCCGACTGGTCGGAATATTTCGGCTATCAGCCGGGGGATGGCGATCGGTTCTTTCATCTCGATCCGCTCTGGGCCGATGACAATATCGATTTCATCGGTATCGACAATTACATGCCGCTGTCGGATTGGCGCGAGGGATATGATCATCTTGATGCGCAGGCGTGGCGCTCGATCTACGATCTGGGTTACCTGCACGCCAATATCGAGGGCGGCGAGGGGTTTGACTGGTTCTATCCCGGCGAGGAGGCGCGCGCGGCGCAGCGGCGCGAACCGATCACCGATGACGCATATGGCGAGCCGTGGGTGTGGCGGTTCAAGGATCTGCGGGGCTGGTGGGGCAATGCCCATCACGACCGGGTGGGGGGCGTGCGCAGCGAGACCCCGACGGCATGGGTGCCGCAATCAAAGCCGATCCGCTTCACCGAATATGGCTGTGCGGCGGTGGACAAGGGCACCAACGAGCCCAACAAGTTCCTTGATCCGAAATCCTCGGAATCGAGCCTGCCGCGCCATTCCACCGGCGCGCGGGATGAGTTCATCCAGTTGCAATACCTGCGCGCGATGACGGGCTATTGGCGCGACCCGGCGCGCAACCCGGCCTCGGAGATCTTTGACGGGCGGATGATCGACATGGATCACGCCTATGTCTGGGCCTGGGATGCGCGGCCCTATCCGTGGTTTCCGGCCAATGCCGGGCTGTGGGCGGATGGCGGGAATTATGCGCGCGGGCACTGGATCACCGGGCGGGCAAGCGGGCGCAGGCTGGCCGAGGTGGTGGGCGAGATCGCCGGGCGCGCGGGGCTGGCGGCGCTTGATACAAGCCGCGCCGAGGGGGTGGTGCGGGGCTATAGCGTCGATACGGTGGGGCCTGCGCGCGCGGCGCTTCAGCCGCTCTTGCTTGCCCATGGTGTGGACGCGGTGGAACGCGAGGGCGTGCTTGGCTTTCGCACGCGTGACGGGCGGGCGGATGCGGTGCTTGATCCCGAGGGCCTTGTGCGCGACCCGGAACTGGGCGGTGTGATCGAGGGGCTGCGCGGCTCTGATCTGGAGCTGGCGGGGCGGGTGCGGTTGCGCTTTGTCGAGGCCGATGGCGACTACGAGGCGATTGCCGAGGAGGCGATCCTGCCCGACGAGGCGACCCACGCGGTGGCGATGTCGGAGATGCCGCTGTCGCTGACGCGCGCCGAGGGGCGGCAGGTGGTGGAGCGGTGGCTGTCGGAGGCGCGGGTATCGGTCGATACGCTGCGCCTCACGCTGCCGCCGTCGCGGATCGCGCTTGGCGCGGGGGATGTCATCGCGCTGCCGCAGGCCGAGGGCGGCGGGCGGTTCCGCATCGACCGGGCCGAGCAGATGGCGGGGATGCAGCGCATCGAGGCCACGCGCACCGATCCCGAAAGCTTTCGCCCGATCCTGATCGACGACGCGCCCGCATCGCTGCGCGCGTTCACGGCACCCGGGCCGGTGACGCCGCTGTTTCTCGATCTGCCGCTCTTGACCGGCGAGGAGGTGCCGCACGCGCCGCATCTGGCGGTGATCGCCGATCCCTGGCCGGGCACGGTGGCGCTTTATTCCTCAGATGAGGACGCGAATTACGCGCTCGATACGCTGATTGCGGCGCAGGCCACGGTGGGGCTTACGCAAGCACCGCTCTTTCCCGCCGCGCCGGGCCGGATCGACCGGGGCGATGGGCTCATCGTGGCGATGCGCCACGGGGTGCTGGAGAGTGTGAGCGATCTGGCATTTCTCAACGGGGCCAATCTCTGTGCGATCGGGGATGGCACACCGGATGGCTGGGAGCTTTTCCAGTTCCGCGATGCCGAGTTGGTGGCCCCCGATACCTATATCCTGCGCCACCGGCTGCGCGGGCAGTTGGGGACCGAGGGCGCGGGCGCCTGGCCGCCCGGCTCCATCCTCGTGCGGCTCGACGGGATCGCGCGCCAGATTGGCCTGTCGGAGGCGCAGCGCGGGCAGGCGCGCCATTACCGCATCGGGCCGGGAGGGCGCCCGGTGGACGACCCAGGCTTTGGCCGTGCGGTGCTGGCCTTTGACGGGCTGGGCTTGCGGCCCTATGCGCCGGTGCATCTGCGCGCACGCGAGGCGGGCGGCAATCTTGCGGTGGCGTGGATCAGGCGCACGCGGCTGGGCGGTGATCGCTGGGACACGCCCGAGGTGCCGCTGGGCGAGGAGACCGAGAGCTATGTTTTGCGCGTGCGCCGGGGTGCGCAGGTGCTGCGCGAGGAGGTGGTGAGCGCGCCGGAATGGCGCTACACCGCCGCCGCCCGCGTCGAGGACGGGCCGGATGCGGGCAAGCGCATCGAGGTGGCGCAGATATCGGCGAGCTTTGGCGCGGGGCGCTTTGCGGGGCGCGAGCTGTGAGGGCTGGTCTTGGCCTGTTGCTGCCGTTGGAATGAGCCGCGCATCGACGGGCCGCGGCGCGGCGATCCAACGTGAGTTTGGGGGCGCTTTATCTCGCCAAATCGGAAAACCCTCTGAGGATGGCGCAGGTTGCAGCCAAATCGCCGTGCCGGGGGGCGGCCCGGCGATGCGCGGCGGCGCGCCAAGGCGCGCCTTGTTCCGCGCAAGGGGGCTAGCCTTGAATGTCTCCTTCAGGCCAAAACCCGATGCTCGCGCCTCGTCGGTCATCCTGTGCCGGGCCCTCCCTCAGCGCCCCCTTATGCGTGGGTCCATCGCATCGCGCAGCCCGTCGCCCATGTAATTGATCGCCAGCACCGTGAGCGAGATCGCAAGGCCGGGCCAGAACACCCGCTCGGGGTAGTCCTGCAAATATTGCGTGGCATCGTTCAAGAGCCGCCCCCAGGTGGGGAAATCCGGCGGAAAGCCGAGGCCCAGGAAGGACAGCGCGCTTTCGGTGATGATCGCGTTGGCGATCCCCAGCGTGGCCGAAACCATGATCGGTGACATCACGTTGGGCAGGATGTGCCGGGTGATGAGGTTGAAATTCGTGGTGCCGATGGAGCGGGCGGCGAGGATGAATTCGCGCTCTTTCAAGGCTAGCACATCGCCGCGCACGATCCGCGCCGTGGGCATCCAGCTTGTCACCCCGATGGCCACCACGATAAGGATGAAAATGCCCTGCTCCGGCCCGAACATGCCGTTGAGCGCCTCGCGGAACAGGAGCACCATCACCAAGAGGAGCGGCAGCAGCGGCAGCGACAGGAACAGGTCGGTGAACCGCATCAGCGGCCCGTCGAGGCGGCGAAAGAACCCCGCCAGCACGCCGATGAGCGAGCCCAGCACCAGCGCCAGAAGCATCGCCGTCAGCCCCACCGAGATCGAGGTCTGCCCCCCCGCCATCATCCGCGCCAGCGTATCGCGGCCCAGTTGATCGGTGCCGAAGGGATGCGCGAAGCTTGGTCCCTGGTTGCGCGACCGGATGTCGATATAGGTGGCATCATAGGGCCAGAGATAGGGCCCGATGAACACCGCGAGGATGATGAACAAAAGGACCAGCATCCCCGCGAGCGCGCCGCGATGGGTCTTGAACTGGTCCCACACGTCGCGCCACTGGCTGCGCGGCGGCGCGGTGGGGCCTTCGTCGGTCAGCGCGGCGATGGGTTTGGGGGCATCAGTCATAGCGGATCCTCGGGTCGAGCACGCCATAGAGCACATCTGCGACGATATTGAAGAACACGATCAGCACCGCGATCATGAAGGTCACGGTCTGCACCATCGGCAGGTCATTGGCCTGGATCGCGGTGATGAGAAGCTGGCCCAGCCCGTTCACCTTGAAGATCTGCTCGGTGATGATCGCGCCGCCGAAGATGTAGGGCACGCCAAGCGCGATCACCGTCACCACCGGGATCATCGAGTTGCGCAGCACATGCACCATCACCACCGACCATTCCGACAGCCCCTTGGCGCGGGCGGTGCGCACGTAATCCTGGTTGAGATTGTCGAGCATCGAGGCGCGCATGAAGCGGCTGATCTGCGCCGTGGTCTGCAAGGCCAGCACCATCACCGGCATGACCATCTGCAGCACCTGTTGCTTGAACGTGGCCCAATCGACCACCTGCAAGGTGGTGTCATAGATCGAGGGCAACCAGCCAAGCTGCACCGAGAAAATCACGATCACCAGCACCCCCGAAAAGAACGGCGGCACCGAATAGCCCACCATCGTGATGAACGTGCCGGTCTGGTCAAAGACCGAATATTGCCGATAGGCGGAATAGATGCCGATGGGCAGGGCAATGAGGATGCCCACCACGTAGGACATCGCCACCACCCAGAGGGTTTGCGGCATCCGCTGCACGATCACATCCATGACCGGCGAGCGGAATTGCCAGCTCAGCACGCGCTGTTGCCCCTCGGCCAGCGCGGTGCCGAAAAGCCAGTCGATGAACATCATCGGCTCGACCACGAAGAACTGCCACATCCACTTGATGAAGCGGATATGCGTCGGCTCACCCAGACCAAGCGCGAGGCGCATCTTTTCCTTGACCTCGGGCGGCACGGTGAGCGGCACCTGTGCCATCGGGTCGCCGGGGGCAAGCTCGAGCAACAGAAAGATCACGAGGCTGATGAACAGCAGCGTCGGGACCGAGAGCACGAGCCGTCGTATCGTGTAGGTCAACATGCGGGCAGCGCCTTTGGGGGGGCTAGGGGAAAGGCAGGTCGGGCCGGGCATGTGCCCGGCCCCGGTCCGGCAGGTGCCGGATTACTGCTTGATGCGATACCAGTCTGCGGCGTTCCACAATTCGGTATCCCACACATTCAGCTCCACCCCGCCAAGGGTGTTGGAGCGCGCCGAGACACGGCCACGATCCACCAGCGGGATGATGACATGGCTTTCACGCGTAACCATGTCGTTGAGTTGCCGGGCGATCTCGCCGCGCTTTTCAAGCTCGGCGGTGCGGCTCAGTTCCTCGATCAACGCATCGTATTCCGGATCACAGTAGCGGTTGATGTTTTCGCCCTGCCACTGGGTTTCGGGGCGCGGAGCCTTGTCGCAAGTGCGCGACGCCAGATAGGCCTGCGGATCGGTGCCATCGAAGTTGTTGGCATACATTTCCACATCCGCATAGAATTTCTGGAACGTGTCGGGGCTGCCGGGATCGCCGCCAAAGAACACCGAGGCCGAGATGTTGCGCAACTCGGTCTCGACCCCGATTTCCGACCACCACTGCTTGATCAGTGCCTGGAAGTCCTGCCGCACCGCGTTGGTTGATGTCTGGAACAGCAGCGACAGCTTGCGCCCGTCCTTGTCGCGGATGCCATCGCCATTGCTGTCGGTCCAGCCCGCCTCGTCAAGCAGCGCCTTGGCACCCTCGACATCCTGCTCAAGGCATTCGGTGTTGTCGGAGGCAAAGATTTCCGGCGCGGGCACGAAATTGCAGGTCGGGCGGCCCGCCTTGCCATAGCCGATCTCGGTCAGCAGGCTGCGGTCGATCGCCTTGCTCAGCGCCTCGCGCACCCGCACATCGGTCAGGATCGGGTGCGGATGCTTGGCGGTGGCGCGCTCGCCCTCGGGCAGGTCGGGCGAAGGATCGGTGAGGTTTACCTCGATCCGTTCTACCAACGTGCTAAAGGCCGACAGCGCCACGCCCTGGCCTGCCTCCTCCATATTGGCGATCACCTCCGGGGCAAGCTGAAGGTTCCACGCGTAATCGAATTCACCGGTTTCCAGCACCGCGCGCCCTGCGGCCATCGCGTCGCCGCCGCCCTTGAAGGTCATGGTGGCAAAGGCCGGTTTGTCAGGGTCGCGGTAATTGGGGTTGGCCGAGAGCGAGATCACGTCATTGGGACGGAAATCATCCACCTTGAACGGGCCGGTGCCCACGGGATAGAAATTCGCATCGGTGCATTCGGGGGCCTTGGCACCCAGGCATTCGGCGAATTGCGCGGCCTGAATGATCGGGGCCTGCCCGCCCATGAACGGTCCGTAGGGGTTGGGCTGGGCGTCCTTGAAATTGACGCGCACGGTCAGATCGTCGATCACCTCGACCGAATCGACCCCCTCGAACTTGGCAAGCTGCGCGCAGCCGCCCTCGGGATGCATGCAGTAATCGGCCGTGAATTTCACGTCCGTGGCGGTGAACGGTGTCCCGTCGGACCATTTGAGCCCCGGCTTGATATTCCAGGTGATGGATTTGAGGTCTTCGGCCACGCCGCCGTTCTCCACGGTGGGGATTTCCTCGGCGAGGTAGGGCACCATTTCGCCCGACGTGTTGTAACGGCCCAGCGGTTCCAGCACGAGGCTCGCGGCCTCGCGTTCCTTGGTGCCGCCGGTAAGGTAGGGGTTCATGATCGACGGCGCTTGCCAGTAGATCAGGTTCACATGGCCGTCCGCGCCACGCTCGGCCATCGCCATCGAGGCAAGGCCCGCAAGCGCGGTGGCACCAAGAAGAAGGGGTTTCAGGGTCATGTCGCTGCGTATCCTCCGCTGTTGGACGGCTCTGTGGGCCATCTCGGGTTCCGCTCTACCGGAATGCGGGCGCGCGATGCGGATCCGCCTCGGTCTCGGTTCGGCCATCACAGACCGGATTTTTCGAAAAAGCAAGGGGGCGCGCGCCGATGAATTGCGACAGCGTTCGTTTCGGTTCGGCGTTTGACAGTCTGGCGCGGTTATGCGTAGCGTTCGGGCATGGGCCGCAATCGAAGCGAGGCACGCCATGCTCGACAAACCGCTGGCGAGGATCGAGAATCTTCGCGTTGAATTCGAAACCCGCGACGGCCCCGTTGTGGGGGTCGAGGATGTGTCCTTCGAGGTGAACCCCGGCGAGACGGTGTGCATCGTCGGTGAATCGGGGTCGGGCAAATCCGTCTCGTCGCTGTCGCTGATGCGGCTCATTGAATACGGCGGCGGCACGATCGCGGGCGGGCGGATCATGTTCGACCGCCGCGAGGGCGGCGAGATCGACCTTGCCCAGACCGAACAGGGGCTGATGCGCACGATCCGCGGCAACGAGATCGGGATGATCTTTCAGGAGCCGATGACCGCGCTCAACCCGGTTTTCACGGTGGGGCGGCAGTTGTCCGAAGGGCTGCGCGTGCATCGCGGGATGAGCAAGGCCGAGGCCCGCGCCCGCGCGCTCGAATTGCTGCATGAGGTGCGCATCCCCGAGGCCGAGCGCCGCCTTGACCAATACCCGCATGAGCTGTCGGGCGGCATGCGGCAGCGGGTGGTGATCGCGATGGCGCTGGCCTGCGCGCCGCGCCTTCTGATCGCGGACGAGCCGACAACCGCGCTCGACGTGACAATCCAGGCGGAAATCCTTGCCCTCATCGACCGGCTGAAGCGCGAGACGGGAACCGCCGTCATCTTCATCACCCATGACATGGCCGTGGTCGCGCAAATGGCCGACCGCGTCGTGGTGATGTTTCGCGGCAACAAGGTCGAGGAAGGCCCCGTCGAAGAGATTTTCGAGGCTCCGAAACACGACTACACCCGCGCGCTTCTGGCCGCCGTGCCGAAGCTGGGCGAGATGAGTGGCAAGGCCTACCCCGAGCCGATGAAGCTCTTGGGCACCGAGGGCCACGAGATCAAGCCGATCATCGGCAGCGACGAGACGCTGCTGACGGTCAAGGGGCTGACCACGCGGTTTGCCGTCACCGGCGGCTTCTTGCGCCGCACGGTGGCCAATGTCCACGCGGTCGAAGACCTGTCCTTCACCCTGCAAAAGGGGCGCACGCTGTCGCTGGTGGGCGAGTCGGGCTGCGGCAAATCCACCGCCGGGCGCTCGATCCTGCGGCTGGTAGAGCCGATGGCGGGTGAGGTGGTGCTTGACGGGGTTGATATCATGGCGCTCGACGCGGGCGGGCTGCGCCGCGCGCGGGTCGATATGCAGATGATCTTTCAGGACCCGTTCGCCAGCCTCAACCCGCAGATGAAACTCGCCGCACAAGTGTCTGAGCCGATGCGCAATTACGGCCTCGTCTCCGGCTCCGAGATCGAGGACCGGGTGGCGATGCTGTTCGACCGGGTGGAACTGCCGCGCTCGTTCCTGCGCCGCTTTCCGCATGAACTCTCGGGCGGGCAGCGGCAGCGGGTGGCGATTGCCCGTGCGCTGGCGCTCAATCCCAAACTGATCGTCTCGGACGAGGCGGTGAGCGCGCTTGACGTGAGCGTGCAGGCGCAGGTCGTGAACCTGATGATGGAATTGCAGGCCGATCTTGGTCTCAGCTACGTCTTCATCAGCCATGACATGGCCGTGGTCGAGCGCGTCAGCCACGATGTCGGCGTGATGTATCTGGGCCGCATCGTCGAGCGCGGACCGCGCGCGGCGGTGTTCGAGAACCCGCAGCACCCCTATACGCAGGCGCTGATGAAGGCGGTGCCGGTGGCCGACCCGCGCCGCCGCAAATCCGAGAAAGATCTGAATTTCAAACCGATCCCCTCGCCCATCCATCCTGTCGGATACGAGCCGGGGCCATCGGTCTATGACGAGGTGTCGCCGGGGCATTTCGTGCTGACATCGGAGAGTGGGTATTGAACATGGACCATCTGTCACCGCTGGAGATCATGACGCGGCTTGTGGCCTTTCCGACCGTGAGCCGCGACAGCAACCTTGAGCTGGTCGCATGGGTTGAGGATTACCTTGCCGGCCACGGCATCGCCGCGCATCGCCATTATGACGAGACAGGGCAAAAGGCCGCGCTCTTCGCCCATGTCGGGCCAGAGGTGGCGGGCGGCGTCGTGCTTTCGGGGCATACGGATGTGGTGCCCGTGGACGGGCAGACGTGGAGCAGCGATCCCTTCACCGTGACCGAGCGCGAGGGGCGCTATTACGGGCGCGGCTGCGCCGATATGAAGGGCTTTGACGCGCTGGCGATCTGGGCGCTCATCGAGGCGCAGCGCGCGGGCGTCGCGCGCCCGCTGCAACTGGCGCTCAGCTATGACGAGGAGGTGGGCTGTATCGGCGCGCCGCCGATGATCGCGGCGATGCAGGGCGTGGTGCCGCGCGCGGATCTGGCCATCATCGGCGAGCCCACGACCATGCAGACGGTCACCGGCCACAAGGGCGGTCTTGGCTTTGATGTGCATGTCGAGGGCTTCGAGGTGCATAGCTCGCTCATGCACCGGGGCGTCAACGCGATCATGGCCGCCGCGCCGCTCATCGACTGGGCCAACCGCATGAATGCCGAGAACCGCGCGAAACGGCCCTCGGATCTGGCCGCTATGTTCGAGCCACCCTGGACGACGCTGCATGTCGGCCAGATCGAGGGCGGCACCGCGCATAACATCACCGCCAAGGAGTGTCGCTTCGGCATGGATTTTCGCGTCGTGCCGGGCGAAGACCCCGAGGACTGGGCCGCGCGCTTTCTGGACGAGGTGCGCAAGGTCGAGGCAGAGATGCAGGCCGTGCGCCCCGAGACGCGCATCACCGCCGCGCCCAAGTTCCGGGTGCCGGGACTGCGCCCCGAAGAGGGCGGAGCCGCCGAGGCGCTGCTGCGCCAGATCACCGGCGACAATGCCGCCCATGTCGTGAGCTACGGCACCGAGGCGGGGCAGTTTCAGGAGGCGGGCTATTCAGCGGCGATCTGCGGCCCCGGCGACATCGCGCAGGCGCATCAGCCCGACGAATATATCTCGGCGGCGCAATTCGAGGCCGGGCACGATTTCATGCGCCGCCTTGTCGGGCGGCTTGGCGCGGGCTGAGCCCTTGCCGCCCGCCGCCAGATGCCCCACGTTACCCATCAATCCAACCCGCGAACAGGAGAGGCCCATGCCCATCAGGAACCGCTTTGCCGAATTGCACGACGACATCACCGCGTGGCGGCGTGACATGCACGAACACCCCGAAATCCTCTACGAGACGCACCGCACCAGCGCGCTGGTGGCGGAGAAGCTCAAGGCGTTTGGCTGTGACGAGGTGGTGACCGGCATCGGGCGCACCGGTGTTGTCGGCGTGATCCGGGGGCGGGCGACCGGCTCGGGCAAGGTGATCGGGCTGCGCGCCGATATGGACGCGCTGCCGATCCATGAGGCCACGGGGGTGGAGTATGCCAGCAAGACCCCCGGCGCGATGCATGCCTGCGGCCATGACGGGCACACGGCGATGCTCTTGGGCGCGGCGCAATACCTGGCCGAGACGCGCAATTTCGACGGCACCGCGGTGGTGATCTTCCAGCCCGCCGAAGAGGGCGGCGCCGGCGGGCGCGAGATGTGCGAGGACGGGCTGATGGAACGCTTCGGCATTCAGGAAGTCTACGGGATGCATAACTGGCCGGGTCGTCCCGTGGGTAGCTTCGCCATTCGCCCCGGTGCCTTCTTTGCCGCGACCGACCAGTTCGACATCGTGGTGACGGGCAAGGGTGGCCACGCCGCCAAGCCCCACGAGACGGTCGATACCACCGTGATGGCCGCGCATCTGGTCTCGGCCTTTCAGACCATCGCCAGCCGCAATGCCGACCCGGTGGATCAGGTGGTGGTCTCGGTCACCTCGTTCCAGACATCATCCAACGCGTTCAACGTGATCCCCGCCTCGGTGCACCTGAAGGGCACTGTGCGCACCATGAGCACGGCGATGCGCGATCTCGCGGAGGCCCGTATCAAGGCGCTCTGCGAGCATGTCACCGCAGGCTTTGGCGGCAGCGCCGAGGTGAGCTATTATCGCGGCTACCCGGTGATGGTGAACCACGAAGAACAGACCGAATTCGCCGCCTCGGTCGCGGCCAGGGTGGCGGGGGACTGCGGTGACGCACCGCTGGTGATGGGCGGCGAGGATTTCGCCTTCATGCTGGAGGAGCGCCCCGGCGCCTATATCCTGGTGGGCAATGGCGACACGGCGATGGTCCACAACCCGGAATACAATTTCAACGATGATGCCATTCCGGCGGGGTGCAGCTTCTGGGCGGGGATCGTCGAGGAGCGGATGCCGGCGGCGTAACCGCCGGTGCCGGACTCGGATATTTTTGGCAAGATGAAGCCGGGGCGGGGGGATCACCCCGCCCCGAAGCGTGTCAGGCGCCGAAAACCCGTGCAAAGATCGTATCGACATGCTTGGTATGATAGCCCAAGTCGAATTTCTCCTCGATCTCGGCGGGGCTGAGCGCGGCGGTCACTTCCGGGTCGGCCAGCAATTCGGTCTTGAAATCGACGCCCGTCTCCCAGACCTTGAGCGCGTTGCGCTGCACGAGGCGGTAGGCATCCTCGCGGCTGACGCCCGCTTGCGTCAGCGCCAGAAGCACGCGCTGGCTCATCACGAGGCCGGGGAACTTGTTGAGATTGGCGAGCATGTTCTCGGGATAGACCAGCATCTTGTCGATGACGCCGGTGAGGCGCGCCAGCGCAAAATCCAGCGTGATCGTTGCATCCGGGCCGATCATCCGCTCGACGGAGGAATGCGAGATGTCGCGCTCGTGCCAGAGCGCCACGTTCTCCATCGCGGGCACCACCATGCCGCGCACAAGCCGCGCCAGCCCGGTGAGGTTCTCGGTCAGCACCGGGTTCTTCTTGTGCGGCATGGCCGAAGAGCCCTTTTGCCCCATGGAGAAAAATTCCGCCCCCTCCAGCACCTCGGTGCGCTGCATGTGGCGGATCTCGATGGCGATATTCTCGATGCTGCTCGCCACCACGCCGAGCGCGGCGAAAAACGCCGCGTGACGGTCGCGGGGGATGACTTGCGTGCTGATCGGCTCAGGGTTCAGGCCCAGCTTGGCGCAAACGTGCTCCTCGACGCGCGGATCGACATTGGCAAAGGTGCCGACCGCGCCGGAAATCGCGCCGGTGGCAATCTCGGCGCGCGCGGTGCGCAGGCGGGTGAGGTTGCGGTCCATCTCGGCATAGAAGCGCGCGAAGGTGAGCCCCATCGTGGTGGGTTCGGCATGGATGCCGTGGCTGCGCCCGATGCGGATGGTGTGTTTGTGCTCATGTGCGCGGCGTTTGAGGGCTGCCAGAAGTGCCTCGGTATCGGCAATCAGGATATCGGCGGCGCGGGTGAGCTGCACGTTGAAACAGGTGTCGAGCACGTCCGAGGAGGTCATGCCCTGATGCACGAAACGCGCCTCGTCGCTGCCGACATGCTCAGACAGATGGGTGAGAAACGCGATGACATCGTGCTTGGTTTCGGCCTCGATTTCGTCGATACGCGCCACGTCGAACTCCACATCGCGGGCTTTCCACACCGCTTCGGCATTCGCGCGCGGGATCACGCCGAGATCGGCCATCGCGTCGCAGGCATGGGCCTCGATCTCATACCAGATGCGGAATTTGGTGGCGGGCTCCCAGATGGCAACCATGTCGGGGCGGGAATAGCGCGGGATCATCTTGTCGTCCTTTGGCGGATGGGGTTTGATGCGCTTCTAGTGGCAGAGGCGGGGCGCGGCAAGGCGGGGGCGATGCGGCCAAGGCGATTGCAGGATTTTGAGGGGGCGTGGCGGTTTGACCGGCAGATCACCCATGCCGATGGGCAGCGGGCGCAGGTCACGGGCGTTGCTGTCTGGCGGCGCGAGGGGGCGGGGCTGATCCTTGAGGAGGCGGGCGAGATGCATATGGCCGGGCATCCGCCGATGCAGGTGGCGCGGCGCTACCTCTGGGGGGCTGATCTGGCGGTCAGTTTCGAGGATGGCCGGTTCTTTCACCATGTGCCCCCCGAGGGTGGCGCGGCGGCGCATTGGTGCGACCCCGATCAGTATGACGGCAGCTATGATTTCAGCCGCTGGCCCCGGTTTCGCGTGGAGTGGCGGGTGCGCGGGCCGCGCAAGGACTATCACATGATGACTGACTATTGGCGCGAGGCAACATGACCCCGATCCTGCAAACCGCGACCCCCTATGATGTAACCGCGCCCCGCCCGCTGCCGGGGATTGCGCCGCTCGACATGGCGGAATGGCTGCTGGTCGACGAGGCTTTCGCGCCGCAGATGGCAGAGCGCGCGCGGTTCTTGGCCGAGCGGCGCGGCGATGTGATGGCCGTGACCGAGGGGGCGGGGCCTGCGACCGACGAGCTTTTGCAATTCGTGCTGGACTGGCTGCGCGATCACGGGACGGGCTACGATATTTCCGCAAATGAGGTGCGTCGCCCCGATGGGGTGCGCGTGGCCATAGACCGCGCCGATCCGATGCTGACCCTCGGCCATCTCGTGCAGGAAGACCTTTGCGTGATGGAGAAGCGCGGCGACGAGCATGTGCTCACCGCCGCCGTGCTGTGCTTTCCGGCAAGCTGGCGGCTCTCAGACAAGATCGACCGCCCGCTTCTGGCGATCCATGTGCCGGTGCCGGACTACGATGACGGCATCGCGCGGCGCGTGCAGCGATTGTTCGACGGGGTGCAGCCGGGCCGCCCGCTGTGGCGGTTCAACGCGCATGGCTATGGCGATCCCGCGCTTTACCACCCCTCGCGCGAGAACGTCGACGAGGCGGCGCGCGCGCGCCTGCCTTACCTGCGATCCGAGCGGCAATGCGTGCTGCGCCTGCCGCAAACGCGGGCCTGCGTGTTTTCGATCCACACCTATATTCTGGCGCGGTAGCGCAGGGGCAGAGGTGCCCCTGCGCGCGCCCGCCGCTCAGCCCCCGAGGGCCGCGTCGAGATTCTCGTCGATCTTTTCGAGGAATCCCATCGTCGTGCGCCAGCCCTGATCGGGGCCGACCAGGAGCGCGAGATCCTTGGTCATGTCGCCCGCCTCGATGGTCTCGACCACCACCCGTTCCAGCGTGTCGGCAAAATGGCCAAGCGCCGCGTTGTCGTCGAGCTTGGCGCGGTGGCGCAAGCCCCCCGACCAGGCAAAGATCGAGGCGGTGGAATTGGTCGATGTCTGCTCGCCGCGCTGGTGCTGGCGGTAGTGGCGGGTGACGGTGCCGTGCGCCGCCTCGGCCTCCATGATGCGGCCATCGGGGGTGAGCAATTGCGAGGTCATCAGCCCGAGCGAGCCAAAGCCCTGCGCCACGGTGTCGGACTGCACGTCGCCGTCATAGTTCTTGCACGCCCAGACGAACCCGCCGTTCCACTTCATCGCGCAGGCCACCATGTCGTCGATCAACCGGTGCTGATACTCGATCCCCTTGGCCTTGAATTTCTCCTCGAATTCCTCCTCATAGATTTTCTGGAAGATCAGCATGAACTGGCCATCATATTGCTTGAGGATGGTGTTTTTCGTGCTGAGATAGAGCGGCCAACCAAGATCGAGCGCGTAATTCATCGACGCGCGGGCAAAGTCGATGATCGAGGCGTCAAGGTTATACATGCCCATGTAGACACCCGAAGAGGGCGCGCGGAACACCTCTTCCTCGATCACGGTGCCATCCTCGCCGACGAATTTCATGCTGAGCGTGCCGGGGCCGGGAAATTTCATGTCGGTGGCCTTGTATTGGTCGCCGAACGCGTGGCGGCCAATGACGATGGGGCGGGTCCAGCCCGGCACGAGGCGCGGCACGTTGCGGCAGATGATCGGCGCGCGGAACACCACGCCGCCAAGGATGTTGCGGATCGTGCCGTTGGGCGATTTCCACATCTTCTTGAGGCCGAATTCCTCGACGCGGCCCTCGTCGGGGGTGATGGTGGCGCATTTGACGGCGACGCCGACCTCTTTCGTCTTTTCCGCCGCGTCGATGGTGATCTGATCCTCGGTGCGGTCGCGCTCCTCGATGCCGAGATCGTAATAGAGCAGGTCGATATCGAGATAGGGCAGGATGAGCTTCTGCTTGATGAAATCCCAGATGATGCGGGTCATCTCGTCGCCATCCATCTCGACGATGGGGTTTTCTACCTTGATCTTGGACATGGGGTGCTCCGGGGGTGTTGGGGTATTGGGTCTATATCAGCTGCAATGGGGGGCGGAAGGCAGGATAGCCTCAAAGGTGACGGTTGGCGGGCTTCCCGCGCGGAATCGAGGCGCGCCTTGGCGTGCCGCCGCGCGAGCGCCCGTCCGCCCCCTCGGGCGGGCGCTTTTGCAACGGTGAAAACCGTACAGTCGTTGCAGTATCTTGCACCATAAAGTGCCTTCCACAACCGTTGTAGCGCCCACCCGGCGGACGGGCACTCGCGCGGCTCGGCTCAACATTCGGATTGGTGGCAAAACCACCCCCCCGCCCCGCTCACCCGATGATCGCGTTGAACGTGGCCGAGGGGCGCATCACCGCAGCAAGCTTCCCGGCGTCGGGGTGGTAGTAGCCGCCGATATCGGCGGGCTTACCCTGTGCCGCCACAAGCTCGGCCACGATCTGCGCCTCGGCCTCTGCCAGCGCAGCCGCCACGGGGGCGTATTCGCGGGCAAGCTCTGCGTCACCCGATTGCGCGGCCAGCGCCTCGGCCCAGTAGCGGGCGAACCAGTAATGGCTGTCGCGGTTGTCGGGTTCTCCGGCCTTGCGCGAGGGCGAGCGGTTGTGATCGAGGATGCCTTGGGTCGCGGCCTCCACCGCCTCGCCCAGCACGCGGGCGCGGGCGTTGTCCCTGGTCTGGGCGAGGAACTTGAGGCTTTCACCCAGCGCGCAGAACTCGCCAAGGCTGTCCCAGCGCAGGTGGTTTTCGGCCTGCAATTGCTGCACATGCTTGGGGGCAGAGCCGCCCGCGCCGGTCTCGAACATGCCGCCACCATTCATCAGCTTGACGATCGACAGCATCTTGGCCGAGGTGGCCAGCTCCAGGATCGGGAACAGATCGGTGAGATAGTCGCGCAGCACGTTGCCGGTGATGGCGATGGTCGACTCGCCCTTCGTGATCGTTTCCAGCGAGGCGCGGGTGGCCTCGCGCGGGGCCATGATCTCGAAGCGGTCCGCCACACCCTTGCCCTCGAGGATCGGCTTCACATAGGCGATCAGTTCGGCATCATGGGCGCGCGCCGCGTCGAGCCAGAAGATCGCGCGATATCCCGTCTCCTTCTGCCGGGCGATGGCGAGGTTCACCCAATCCTCGATCGGGGCCTTGTTGGCCGAGGAAGAGCGCCAGATATCGCCCGCCTCGACCGGCGTTTCGTGCAGCACCGTGCCATCGTCGAGGATCATCCTGACCGTGCCCGCCTGCGGGATTTCAAAGGTGGTCGGGTGGCTGCCATATTCCTCGGCCTTTTGCGCCATGAGGCCGATATTCTGCACCGTTCCGGCGGTGGCCGGGTCGAGCTTGCCGTTTTGCTTGAAGAACGCGATCGTCTCGTCATAGACGGTGGCATAGCTGCTGTCGGGGATGACGCAGACGCAATCATGTTCGCGGTTGTCCGGCCCCCAGCCCTTGCCGCCCGCGCGGATGAGGGCGGGCATGGAGGCGTCGATGATGACATCCGAGGGCACATGCAGGTTGGTGATGCCCTTGTCGCTGTTGACCATATACATGGCCGGGCGGTCGGCCATGCAGGCGTCGATGGCCGCAAGGATATCGGCGCGGTCCTTCACACGGTTCAGCAGATCGCCCAGCCCGGCATTGGCGGAGACGCCAAGCGCCGCCATGTCGTCGCCGAACTGCGCGAAGACCGGCGCAAGGAACTGCCGCACCGCGTGGCCAAAGATGATCGGGTCCGACACCTTCATCATCGTGGCCTTGAGGTGGATCGAGAACAGGATGCCCTCGGCCTTGGTCTTCTCGATCTCGCGGGCAAGAAAGGCGTCAAGCGCGCTCGCGCTCATATAGGTGGCATCGACCACGGTGCCCTCGGGATAGCTCACCGCGTCCTTGAGCACGGTCTCGCCCTCGCCGGTCTCCAGCACGATCTTGGCCGTTGCAGCGCGGGGCAGGGTGGCCGCGCGCTCGTTGGCAAAGAAATCACCCTGCGACATGGTGGCGACGCGGGTCTTGCTGTCAGGCGTCCAGTCGCCCATCGAATGCGGGTTGTTCCGGGCATATGCCTTGACGGCGGGGGCGGCGCGGCGGTCGGAATTGCCCTCGCGCAGGACCGGGTTCACCGCCGAGCCCTTGAGCGTGTCATAGCGGGCGCGCGCCGCTTTCTCGGCCTCGGTCTTCGGCTCGTAGGGGTAATCGGGCAGCGCATAGCCCTGTCCCTGCAACTCCTTCACCGCGGCCACAAGCTGCGGCTCGGAGGCCGAGATATTGGGCAGCTTGATGACATTGGCCTGCGGCGTCTTGACGATCTCGCCAAGCGCCTTGAGATCGTCGGGCTGGCGCTGATCGGCGCTCAGGTGGTCGGGAAAGGCGGCGAGGATACGGCCCGCGAGCGAGATATCGCGCGTATCGACGGTAATGCCCGCGCTCGCAGCAAAGCGGCGGATCACCGGCAGGAACGAGGCCGAGGCAAGCTCGGGGGCCTCGTCGACCTTGGTATAAATGATGTCGGGGATATCCGTGTTGGCCATCTGAGGTTCCTTTCCGATCCGGGGTCATGTCCGGGTGACTCACCCGCTTGCGCATCTCATAGCGGAAAAGCGCGGCGCGGGAAAGATAGTATGCGACGGTATACACAAAGAAATGCGCGGAAAGCCGATCACGCCGCCCTGCGCGCCGCCCGAGGATGATCGTGGCCCCTCATTCCGTCTCTGCCGCAATGCCGTGCAGCAGCATCAGCCCCGCCAGGACCGCCGCCAGCACGCCCAGATGCGCGGGCATCGGCGTGCCGTTGAATTGCTGGCCTATCGGGATCGCCAGCGCCACGCTGCCCAGCGTGGCGACCGCGCCGGTCACGCTTGCGGCCATCCCGGCAATCGCGCCCATCGGGGCCATCGCCAGCGCGTTGAGATTGCCGAGGGTAAAGCCCGCCTGCATGAACACCCCGGTCTGCCAGACAAGGAACACCGCGAATTGCGCCCCCGGCGGCAGGCCGATGACCCAGGCAAGGATCGCCAGCGCCGTCATCCCCACCTGCACCATGAGCGCACCGCGCACCATCCGCACCATGCCCAGCCGCCCGACAAGGCGCGCGTTCACCAGGCTGCCGCTGCCCGCCACCAGCGCCATGCCGAAGAACCACAGCGGAAATTCGGCGCCGCGCCCGAAAGTGGTGTCAAATGTCGGCTGCACCACGCTGAGCGAGGTGAAAAGCGTCGTCATCGCCAGCATCTGCACGGCGATCGCGCGGCGGGTGACGGGATGCGCCACCACGCTGCGCGCCGCGATGAGGAGCGGGCGCAGGCGAAACCGGCTGCGGCGCGCGGGCGGCAATGGCTCGGGCAGGCGCGCCATCATCCAGGCCGAGAGCAGCGCGGCAAAGACGATGAAGGCCGCGAACACCGCCCGCCATCCCCCCAGCGCGATCAGCCCCGCGCCGATCAGCGGGGCCGTCGCCGGGGTCAGCGCGAACACCATCATCACGAAGGACATCAGCCGCGCCATGTCGCGCCCCGAGGCGGTATCACGGATGATCGCCAGCGAGACGATACGGAACGCCGCCGCCCCCAGCCCCTGCACCGCGCGCGCGAAGAGCAGCGTAGCGAGCGCGTCGGCCACCATCGCCAGCGCCGCGCCGCCCATGTAGATCGCGGCCCCCGCGAGGATCACCTTGCGGCGGCCATAGCTGTCCGAGAGCGGCCCGGCGAGCAGCGTGCCGACGCCCAGCCCCGAAAGAAAGGCGGTGATGACAAGCTGCGCGCGGTTGGGGGCCTCGGGGCTGAGATCGGCGGCGATGCGCGCGAGGCCCGGCAACATCGCGTCGATGGAAAACGCCACCGTGGCCGCCATCATCGCCATCAGCGCGATGAATTCCGCGCGGTGCAGGGCTGGGCGCGGCGCGATGGGCGGGGCCGTGACGGGGCCTTGCGGCGCGGGGGGCGGGATATCACGCATGCGAGCGGCTTAGCGCATTGTGGGCGGCAAGGGAACGGACAGTGCGCGCCACTGCCCCGGCGCGAGGCCGTCCAGCGCCCAGTCCCCCACCCGCCAGCGCACCAGCCGCAGGGTGGGGTGGCCGATATGCGCCGTCATGCGCCGCACCTGCCGGTTGCGCCCCTCGGTGATGATGATCTCCAGCCAGCAATCGGGCACCGATTTGCGATAGCGCACCGGCGGGGTGCGTGGCCACAGATCGGGCGGGTCGATGCGGCGCGCCCGTGCGGGCCGCGTCGGGCCGTCCTTGAGCGTGACGCCTTGGCGCAGCGCGGCAAGGGCTGCGTCATCGGGCAGGCCCTCGACCTGCACGAGATAGGTTTTCGCGGTCTTGAAGCGGGGCGAGGCGATGCGCGCCTGCAAGGCCCCGTCATCGGTGAGCAGCAAAAGCCCCTCGCTATCACGATCCAGACGGCCCGCAGGATAGACGCCGGGCAGGTCGATGAAATCCGAGAGCGTGGCGCGGGGGCTGTCGGCGCTGCCCCGGTCGGTGAATTGCGACAGCACCCCGTGGGGCTTGTTGAAGAGGATGAGACGGGCCATGCCCCCCGTGATGTCGCAGGTTGCGCCCAGCTTCAAGCCGGATCAGCCGTTGCCGCCGCCGTCAAACCGCGCCGCATCCGCCGCCGCGCGGCGGATGGCGTTGGATTTATGGACCGTCTCCATGTATTCGGCCTCCGCGTCGCTGTCATAGACCACGCCGCCGCCCGCCTGAATGTAGAGGTTGCGATCCTTCACCACCGCCGTGCGCAGCGCGATGCACACATCCATGTCGCCGCCGGCGCTGAAATAGCCGACGCCGCCGCCATAGACGCCGCGCTTTTCCGGCTCCAGCTCGTCGATGATCTCCATCGCGCGGACCTTGGGCGCGCCCGAGACGGTGCCCGCAGGCAATCCCGCCAAAAGCGCCGAGAGCGAGTCATGCTCGGGGGCCAGTTCGCCCACCACGTTCGAGACGATGTGCATGACGTGGGAATACCGTTCGATGATGAATTTCTCGGTCGGGCGCACGGTGCCGATCTTTGACACGCGCCCCGCATCGTTGCGCCCCAGATCGAGCAGCATCAGGTGTTCGGCCAATTCCTTGCCATCGGCCAGAAGATCGGCCTCGAGCGCGCGATCCTCTTCGGGCGTGGCGCCGCGGGGCCGCGTGCCTGCGATCGGGCGGATGGTGACCTCGCCGCCCATCACCCGCACGAGGATTTCGGGGCTGGCACCGATCACCTGGAAACCGCCGAAATCGAAATGGAACATGAAGGGCGACGGGTTGGTGCGCCGGAGCGAGCGGTAAAGCGCGAATGGCGGCAGGGAAAACGGCTGTGTCCAGCGCTGCGAGGGCACCACCTGAAAGATATCGCCCGCGCGGATATAGTCCTTGGCCTTTTCCACGGCGGCCTTGTAGCCCTCGCGCGTGAAATTCGACACCGGGGCCGCATCTTCCTGTGCCTCGCCGAGCGTGCGGCTGGCCTGTGGCAGGGCGCGTTCGAGATCGCGCACCGCGTCCATCACGCGCTCAGCCGCCTGCGCATAGGCCGCGCGCGCCGATTGCCCGTTGCCCGCCCATGCTGGGGCCACGACGATCACCTCGCCCTTGACCCCGTCGAGCACCGCCACCACCGAGGGGCGCAGCATCACCGCATCGGGCAGGCCGAGCGTGTCGGGGGGCACGTCGGGCAGATGCTCGACCAGCCGGATCATGTCATAGCCGAGATAGCCGAACAGCCCCGCGCTGGCGGCGGGCAGGTCGTCGGGCAGGGGGATGCGGCTCTCGGCAATGAGCGCGCGCAGATTGGCGAGCGGGTCGCCCTCCTGAACCTCGAAGGCATCTGCATCGAACCGCGCGGCGCGGTTGATGCGGCTGGTGCGCCCGTGGCACTGCCAGACCACATCGGGCTTCATGCCGATGATCGAATAGCGCCCGCGCACCTCGCCGCCGGTCACCGATTCCAGAAGGAACGCATCACGCGCGGCCCCGGTGAGCTTGAGCATGAGCGAGACCGGCGTGTCGAGATCGGCGGCAAGGCGCATATGCACGACCTGGTTTTCGCCCGCCTCATGGGCACGGGCAAAGCTCTCGAAATCCGGCGTCAGCTCCACGGTGGGGCACCCTCAGTTGAAATTGGCATGAACGGCGTTGATCGCCGCCTGATCGAGGGTCACGCCCGCGCGGGCGCGGATGTCATCGGCGAGGATCTGGAACATGTCCTGTCCAAGGTCGCTCTCGACCTGCGCGCGCAGGCTCTCGGCGATGCGGGCGAGATCGGGATCATCCTCTGCCGGGGGCTTGATCGCGCCCAGCCGCAGGATGTGGATGCGCCCCGCGCCCTCGATCACGCGGACCTCGCCCTCGGTCATGGAAAACACCGTTTCGATGAAGTCGGGCGGCGCGTCGGCGCGGTAGTCGCGGCGCGTGATATCCTCAAGCTCGGTGGGGGTCAGCCCCTGCGCGGCAAAGCTCTCGCCCGCGCGCAGCGCCGCGATCGCCGGCTCGGCCTGCGCCTTGAGCGCCGCGACCACCGCCTGCGCGCGCCAGCCGCGCGTGACCGCCTCGCGCACATCGTCGAGCGGCAGGATGCGCGGCTGTTCTATCCCGTCGAGGCGCAGCGCAAAGGCCCCGCCATCGCCCAGTTGCGCGATCTGCGGGTAATCGCCTTGCTGCACACTCGCGGCGGCCTCGCGGAAGGCCGGATAGCCCGCGATCCCCTCCGAGAGGCCCGGATGCCAGGCGATCTCGCCCAGCTCCATCTCCGTCTCGCGGGCCACATCTTCGAGCGTCGCCCCCCCGGCGAGCAGGTCATCGGCCTCTTGGGCAAGGGTGTCGATCACCCGGCGCGCGCGGTCGGCGGCCAGCGCCTCGCGCAGTTGCGGCACCGCCTCATCGAACGGCGTCGAGCGCGCCGCCAGCACCGCGTTGACGCGAAAGAGCGCCGGGCCGAGGTTGGTCTCGACTGGGCCTGTCACTACGCCGGTCTCTGCCTCGAAAACCGACGCGGCGGCGGCACCGAGATCGGCGGCGCTCACATCGCCGAGGTCGATATCGGCCATCTCCAGCCCGCGTTCGGCCACCAGCGTCTCGAACGCCTCGCCGCCCTCGATCCGGGCCATCGCATCGCGCGCCGCGGCCTCATCGGCAAACACCAGCCGTTCCACCAGCCGCCGCTCAGGCGTGTTGAATTCGTCCTCGCGCGCCTCATAGGCCTCGCGCAGCGCCGCCTCGTCGACCTCGACTGTATCAAGCAGCATCTCGGGCGTGACCTGCACATAGGTGATGCGCCGCGCCTCGGGCGTGGTGAAATCGGGCAGGTGCGATTGGTGATAGGCGCGCAGATCCTCGTCAGAAGGCGTGGGCAACCCGGTTTTCAGATCGCCCCGGTCGAGCATGGCAAAGCCGAGGCTGCGCCGCTCGCCGAGATAGCGCAGCAGCGTGTCGATCTGCGCCTGCGGTGCGGCCAGCCCGGTCAGCGCCGCGCCCTGCACCAGCGATGCGGCCGTCTCGGCGCGGATCTGCGCCTCGAACTCGGCCTCGTTTAGGCCCGATTGCTGCAAGGCAAAGCGATAGGCCTCGCGGTCGAAACTGCCATCAAGGCCCTGAAAGGCCGGGATCGACAGGATTTCGTCGCGCAGTGTCTCGTCGCCCACCGAGATGCCCAGCGCCGCCGCCTCATGCTCGAGCGCGGCGCGCGACACGAGCCGCGCCAGCACCCGCCGGTCAAGCCCCATCTCCTGCGCCTCGGCAAGGTTGATATTGCGCCCGGCCTCGGCAGAGGCGGCGCTGATTTCGTTGCGCAGCGCGCGGGCGTAGATCTGCACGTCGATCTCTGCCGTGCCGACCGATCCGATGCTGCGCACAGTGCCGCCGAGATGGGTGACGCCAAAGCCGCCAAGCCCGATGATGAGAAGCCCCATCAGAAGCCACATCGCGCCCTTGGAAATACTGTTGCCCGCCATCGTGATCCCCGCCGGTTTGCTGCGCCCAGGCCCTGTCTATGCGCTGCGCCGGGGCGGGGCAAGGGGGGCTCGCGGGCGAGGGGATGGCGTGCCGCGATCAGGCCCCGCGATAGGGCTCGACATATTGCAGGGCCATGTCCCAGGGAAAGAAAATCCAGGTGTCCTGGCTCACCTCGGTGACGAAGGTATCGACCTGCGCGCGCCCCATCGGCTTGGCATAGACGGTGGCGACATGGGCGTGGGGCATGGTCTCGCGCACCACTTCCAGCGTGCGGCCGGTATCGACCAGATCATCGACGATGAGCACACCGGTGCCATCGCCCATGATGTCCATATCAGGCGTCTTGATGATGCGCGGCGCGGTCTGTTCCTGGTGGTTGTAGGATTTGACGCTGATTGTGTCGACGGTGCGGATATCCAGCTCGCGTGCGACGATCATCGCAGGTGCCATGCCGCCGCGCGTGATCGCCACCACCGCGCGCCAGCCGCCCTCGGGGGCCTCGTTCTGAAGCCGCCAGGCCAGCGCGCGCGCGTCGCGGTGAAGCTGATCCCAGCTTACATGAAAGCCCTTTTCATGGGGGAGGCGGTCCATCATGTCTTTACTTGCTTGCCAAGAGTTTTAGCCCGAGCGCGCCCAGCAGCAGAGCCGCCGCACGGTCGATCCAGGGTTTTGCGCCGAGATAGGCGTGGCGGGCGGTGGCCCCGCTCAGAAGCGTCGCAAAGCCCGCGTAGAATATATATTCGACGATCATGTGATTCCCGACGATGATTGCAATCTCAAACGCACTCAGGCCCTTGGGAAAGATCACCACCAGCACCGAGGCCGCGAAGATCACCGATTTCGGATTGCCGAGATTGATGAGCGCCCCGTCGAGAAAGGCGCGACCGCGTGGCTTGGCCGTTGCCTCGGCCACGGGGGCGCGCGCGGTCCGCCATGTGCACCAGGCGATGTGGATGAGATAGGCCGCGCCGCCGATCTTGAGCGCGGTATAGGCCCAGGGGAAGAGGGTAAAGAGCGCATCCAACCCCAAAAGCGCCGCCAGCGTCCACAGCGCGGCGACAAGGCCGAGCCCAAGCCCCGCCGCGATGCCCGCGCCGCGCCCGTCCGCCAATGCGGTGCGCAAGGCAAAGAGCAGGGCCGGGCCGGGGCTGAGAATCGCGGCTGCCAGTACTGCGTTGAAAGTCAAAAGATCGAGCGCGGTCATGGCACTGTCCTCAGGTGGCGTCGATATCGGGCGCATCGACCGCCTTCATGCCGACGATGTGATAGCCGGCATCGACATGCAGGTTCTCGCCGGTGGTGCCCGAGCCGAGATCGCTGAGCAGGTAGAGCGCGGACTTGCCGACATCGTCGATGGTCACGTTGCGGCGCAGCGGCGAATTCAGCTCGTTCCATTTCAGGATATAGCGGAAATCGCCGATGCCGGAGGCGGCCAGCGTGCGGATCGGCCCGGCGCTGATCGCGTTGACGCGGATGCCGTCGCGGCCCAGGTCCTCGGCCAGGTATTTCACCGAGGCCTCCAGCGCCGCCTTGGCCACGCCCATCACGTTGTAATGCGGCATGACCTGTTCGGCTCCGTAATAGGTCAGCGTCAGCGCCGATCCGCCTTCGCCCATCATCTTTTCGGCGCGCTGCATCACGGCGGTGAACGAATAGACCGAGATATCCATCGTGCGCAGGAAATTGTCGCGACTGGTATCGACGTAACGGCCGCGCAATTCGTTCTTGTCGGAAAAGCCGATGGCGTGGACGACGAAATCGAGCTGGCCCCAGCGTTCGGCCAGCCCCTCGAACAGCGCGTCGATCGAGGCCATGTCGGCCACGTCGCAGGGCAGCACGATATCCGATCCCAGTTGCGCCGCGAGCGGGCCCACGCGTTTCATGAGCGCCTCGCCCTGGTAGCTGAAGGCAAGCTCTGCGCCAGCATCGGCACAGGCCTTGGCGATCCCCCAGGCAATGGACTTGTCATTGGCAAGCCCCATTATAAGCCCGCGCTTGCCCGTCATCAAAGAGTTCGCCATTCCCAGCCCCCGCCACATCGCTTTTGAAGACCTTTAGGCGATAGGACAGGGGTCATCAAGGCCCGCTCGACGCGATGATGAGCCGGAGAGGGGCGTGGAATATCGTTGACACGCGCGCGCCCGACACCAATTTGTTACCAAACGAACGCGAGAGGTTGCGAATGGAAAGAGAAGGAATTTTCGCGGGCGATGATCCGTTCGCGATTGCGGGGCGGTGGTTGGAGGCCGCCGAGGGGGCCGAGATAAACGATCCCAACGCGATGGCGCTGGCCACGGTGGACGGGCAGGGGATGCCGAATGTGCGGATGGTCCTGCTCAAGGAAATCGCGCCGGACGGCTTTGTTTTCTATACCAATTACGGGTCGGCCAAGGGCACGGAGCTGACCGCGCAGCCGGTGGCGGCGGGGGTGCTGCACTGGAAATCGCTGCGCCGCCAGGTGCGGTTTCGCGGCCATGTCACCCGCGAGGAGGGCGCGAAGGCGGATGCCTATTTCGCCTCCCGCTCTCTCAAGAGCCGCCTTGGGGCCTGGGCCTCGCGGCAGTCGCAACCGCTGGCCTCGCGCACGGCGCTGATGGCGGAGGTGGCGAAGGTGACGGCGCAAAAGGGCACCAACCCGCCGCGCCCACCCTTTTGGGGAGGTTTCAAAATCACCCCGATTGAGATTGAGTTCTGGGCGGACGGGGCGTTTCGCCTCCATGACCGCTTTCGGTGGAGCCGGGAAGCGCCGGGCGAAGCATGGGAAATTCACCGTCTCAATCCCTGAATTTCACGTTGCGTGAAATGCAAAGGGTTATGTTAAAAGGTTATTTTGTGGTTGCGCATAGGTTTGAATATGACGCATTTGTGAGACTGGTCTTGGGGATGAAGACGTTTAGGTAGGACAGAGTGACAACAGACGAAAATGCGATTTACCGGGTCAAGGGCCGGGTGAAATGGTTCGATCCGGTAAAAGGCTTCGGTTTTGTTCTGGCAGATGAGGGCGGGCCGGATATCCTTTTGCACGCCAATGTGCTGCGGAATTTCGGGCAAAGCTCGGTCGCTGATCGCGCCGGGGTCGAAATGGATGTGCAGGACACGGCGCGCGGGCGTCAGGCCGTGCAGGTGCATGTCATCGAGCCGCCCGACGATCCCGAGGGAAGCGGGCTTGCCGATCTCGCCGAGGTGGACGAGGCCGCGCTTCGCGCCGCGCCGCTGGAGCCTGCACGCGTCAAATGGTTCGACAAGGGCAAGGGCTTTGGCTTTGCCAACACGTTCGGCAGCGCCGAGGATGTGTTCCTGCATGTCGAGGTGTTGCGCCGCTCGGGCCTTGCCGATGTGCAGCCCGGCGAGGCGCTGGCCATCCGCGTGATAGATGGTAAAAGGGGCCGCATGGCAACCGAGGTATGCGGATGGGAATCGGCGATTCGTTCAAGCGACTGATCGGGGCGGTTGCCCTTGTGGTCGCGGGCAGCGCGGTTGCGGCGGGCGCGTGCCGCGACGACATGGTGCATCTGCGCGGTCCGGGCGGCGAGGCGGCGTTTCGCGTAGAGCTTGCCGATACCGGGGCCGAGCGCGCGCAGGGGCTTATGCATCGCGAGAGCCTTGCCGCCTCTGCCGGGATGCTGTTTGTCTATCCCGAACCCAAATCGGTCGGGTTCTGGATGAAGAACACGCTCATTCCGCTCGATATGATTTTTATGGATGCGACCGGAACGGTGCAACGGATCGGCCACGAGGCGCAGCCCCATGACGAGCGCCCGGTGATGGGCGGCGACGGCATCCAGACCGTGCTCGAGATCAATGGCGGTCTGGCGCGTCGAATCGGCATTTCCGAGGGCTGGGAAATGCGCCACCCGGCGGTCGATCAGGCCGCTGCCGCCTGGCCCTGCACGGCCGAGTGATCGCGGCGCTTTTCGCTTTTCAACGCCGGCAAACCGGCTTATCTGGGCGCATGGTCCGGGGCGTGGCGCAGTCTGGTAGCGCACCTGTTTTGGGTACAGGGGGTCGTGAGTTCGAATCTCGCCGCCCCGACCATTCCGCCCCTCCCCTGTGGGCGCTTTTCATCCAGTCACTGAACTTTGGGCGCTAAGCAGCGGCCCTGAAAGCGGTTTCCGCTTTGCATCGCCTGTGGAGGAATCACGCGGGCGTGATCGCGGTGCCGCGATCCGTGTCGTCAATTATTTTTTTCACGCGGCAGGGCAATTTTTCCCGTTGACCAATGGCTATACTTTACGTCAGTTTGTGTGGGCGGTGCAGAGAGCCACAATATGTAGTAGCCAGCACCATTGGGACGGTAAAACCACGACACAATCCAAGCGGAGCAACCGGACCGGTGCCCGCGCCCGTTTCGGGCGCGCCGGGCCACGCCGGACCGCCCGCAGAATCAAGGCCACAAGGCCGCACGCAACGCGACGACGAAACACGGGGCAGAGCCAATGAAAATCGAACGTAAATTCACCAGTGCCGATCAGGACGCCTATGCGGCGCTGGAATTTGTCACCACCAGCTCGGAAATCCGCAACCCCGATGGCAGCACGGTGTTCCGGCTCGACGGGATCGAGGTGCCCGCAGGCTGGAGCCAGGTCGCCTCTGACGTGATCGCGCAGAAATATTTCCGCAAGGCGGGTGTGCCGAACAAGCTGGCGCGTGTGAAGGAAAAGGGCGTGCCCGAATTCCTGTGGCGCTCGGTCGCGGCGAAGGACAATGACGGCTTTGGCGGTGAGACCAGCGCGCGGCAGGTGTTCGACCGGCTGGCAGGGGCCTGGGCCTATTGGGGCTGGAAGGGCGGCTATTTCACCTCCCAAGAGGACGCGCGCGCCTATTACGACGAGATGCGCGCGATGCTGGCGATGCAGATGGCCGCACCCAACAGCCCGCAATGGTTCAACACCGGGCTGCACTGGGCTTACGGGATCGACGGGCCGGGGCAGGGGCATTACTACGTTGATTTCAAGACCGGCGAGTTGACCAAATCCACCAGCGCCTATGAGCACCCGCAGCCGCATGCCTGTTTCATCCAGTCGGTCAAGGATGATCTGGTCGGCGATGGCGGGATCATGGATCTGTGGGTGCGCGAGGCGCGGCTTTTCAAATACGGCTCGGGCACCGGCACCAATTTCTCGAGCCTGCGCGGCGAGGGCGAGCGGCTCTCGGGCGGCGGCAAATCCTCGGGTCTCATGGGCTTTCTCAAGATCGGCGACCGCGCGGCGGGCGCGATCAAATCGGGCGGCACCACGCGGCGCGCGGCCAAGATGGTGATCTGCGACGCCGATCACCCCGATATCGAGGACTTCATCAACTGGAAGGTGAAGGAGGAGCAGAAGGTCGCCAGCATCGTCGCCGGATCGAAGGCGCATGAGGCGAAATTGAACGAGATTTTCGCCGCGATCCGCACTTGGGATGGCAGCAGCGAGGATGCGGTGGACCCGGCGAAGAACCCCGATCTGAAATCCGCCATTCGCGGCGCCAAGCGCGCCCATATCCCGGAGACTTACGTCAAGCGCGTGCTGGATTATGCCAAGCAGGGCTATGGCAGCATCGAGTTCCCGACCTATGACACCGATTGGGACAGCGAGGCCTATGCCTCTGTTTCGGGGCAGAATTCCAACAACTCGATCCGCGTGACCGACGCCTTCCTTCAGGCGGTGCGCGACGATGCCGACTGGGCGCTGATCAACCGCGTGGATGGCAGCACCGCCAAGACGATCAAGGCGCGCGATCTGTGGGAGCAGGTGGGCCACGCCGCCTGGGCCTGCGCCGATCCGGGGATTCAGTATCACGACACGGTCAATGCCTGGCATACCTGCCCCGAGGATGGCGCGATCCGCGGCTCCAACCCGTGCTCGGAATACATGTTCCTCGACGATACCGCCTGCAACCTCGCCTCGATGAACCTCCTGAAGTTCTACGACGGTGGGCAGTTCGACGCCGAAGCCTATATGCACGCCACCCGGCTCTGGACGGTGACGCTCGAAATCTCGGTCACCATGGCGCAGTTCCCCTCGAAGGAAATCGCGCAACTGAGCTTTGATTTCCGCACGCTCGGCCTTGGCTATGCCAATATCGGCGGGCTGTTGATGAATATGGGGCTGGGCTATGACAGCGATGAGGGCCGCGCCATGTGCGGCGCGCTCACCGCGATCATGACCGGCGTGGCCTATGCCACCTCCGCCGAGATGGCCGGAGAGTTGGGGGCCTTTGCCGGCTACGGGCGCAACGCGCAGCATATGCTGCGGGTGATCCGCAACCACCGCACCGCCGCCTATGGCAAGACCGGGGGATACGAGGCGCTGGCGGTCAAGCCGGTGCCGCTCGATCACGCCAATTGCCCCGATGCGCGGCTCGGTGCGCTGGCGCGCGCGGCCTGGGATGAGGCGCTGGCGCTGGGCGAAAAGCACGGCTATCGCAACGCGCAGACCACGGTGATCGCGCCCACCGGCACGATCGGGCTGGTGATGGATTGCGACACCACCGGCATCGAGCCGGATTTCGCGCTGGTCAAGTTCAAGAAGCTGGCGGGCGGCGGCTATTTCAAGATCATCAACCAGTCGGTGCCCGCGGCGCTGGCCAAGCTGGGCTATGGCCCCGCTGAGATTGGCGAGATCATCAGCTATGCCGTGGGTCACGGCACCATCGGCAACGCGCCGGGGATCAACCACACCTCGCTCATCGGGCACGGCTTTGGCGAGGCGGAACTGGCCAAGATCGAGAAATCACTCGGCGCGGCGTTCGATATCCGGTTCGTGTTCAACCAGTGGACGCTGGGCGAGGAGTTCTGCACCCGCGTTCTGGGTATCCCCGCCGACAAGTTGGTTGATCCGACATTCGATCTGCTGGCGCATCTGGGCTATTCGCGCCGCGAGATCGAGGCCGCCAACGACCATGTCTGCGGCACCATGACGCTTGAGGGCGCGCCGCATCTCGACCCCGCGCATTACCACGTTTTCGATTGCGCCAACCCCTGCGGCCGCAAGGGCAAGCGCTATCTCGGGGTGGAGAGCCACATCCACATGATGGCGGCGGCGCAGTCGTTCATCTCGGGCGCGATCTCCAAGACCATCAACATGCCCAATGATGCCACCATCGAGGATTGCCAGAAGGCCTATGAGCTGTCGTGGTCGCTGGGCGTCAAGGCCAATGCGCTCTATCGCGACGGCTCCAAGCTGAGCCAACCGCTCGCCTCGGCGCTGGTCGAGGATGATGACGAGGCCGCCGAGGTGCTCGAATCCGGCAGCCAGCAGGAAAAGGCCGCCGTGCTGGCCGAAAAGATCGTCGAGAAGGTGATCATCAAGGAAATCCAGAAATCGCGCCGCGACAAGCTGCCCGAGCGACGCAAGGGCTATACCCAAAAGGCCATTGTCGGCGGTCACAAGGTCTATCTGCGCACCGGCGAATACGAGGGCGGCAAGCTGGGCGAGATCTTCATCGACATGCACAAGGAGGGCGCGGGCTTTCGCGCGATGATGAACAATTTCGCCATCGCGGTCAGCGTCGGGCTGCAATACGGCGTGCCGCTGGAGGAATTCGTCGATGCCTTCACCTTCACCAAGTTCGAGCCGGCGGGCATGGTGCAGGGCAATGACAGCATCAAGAACGCCACCTCGATCCTCGACTATATCTTCCGCGAACTGGCGGTGAGCTATCTTGATCGCACCGATCTGGCCCATGTGAAACCCTCGGGCGCCAGTTTCGACGATCTGGGCCGGGGTGTAGAGGACGGCGTGAGCAATATCTCCGAGATGTCGCAGGAGGCCGCAAGCCGCTCGCTGGAAGTGCTCAAGCAGATCAGCTCCTCGGGCTATCTGCGCAAGCGCCTGCCGCAGGAACTGGTGGTGTTGCAGGGCGGGCAGGGCACCGGCACGGGCGGGTTTACGGGCGGTTTCTCGGGCGCGGGCATGGCGATGACGGTCGATACGATGACCGTCGAGACGGTGGAGGCCACGCTCTCGGCCAGCCCCACCAGCCTCGATGCGCGCACCAAGGCCCGGATGCAGGGCTACGAGGGCGAGGCCTGCGGCGAGTGTGGCAACTACACGCTGGTCAGGAACGGCACCTGCATGAAATGCAACACCTGCGGCTCGACGAGCGGGTGTAGCTGAGAACGGGGTTCGGGGGCGGGTGCGCTCGCCCTGGACGCGGATCGGAGACAGGCAACAACCACAATCGGGCGGTGAATGACACCCGATCCGCGACACTCGAGGGGGCCCTGGTGCCCCCTCTTTTTCTGTCGTCCTGCCCGGCTCCCCGCAGCCGCGCGATCGGATGCCCGCTCTTGCGCCCCGCGCGGGCCTCGGGCAGGGTTGCCCCCTGACACCCCGAAGGAGATGCCGCGCGTGGCCAGTCTCAACCGCATCGTGATGCAAAAGGCCACCCGCCGCTGGTTGCAAGCGCTGGAGCCCGAAACGCTCGACACCGCCGAAATCTCGGGCAAGTTCGGGCGGCGCTTTGCGTTTCGCAGCTACACGCGGTTTCGCTATCCCCGGCACGATATCTGCAAGGGGCCGTTCACCGACGCCACCGGCGCGGTGCAGCAATTCGACCTGATCCTCGCCAACCAGGTGTGGGAACATCTCGACCGGCCCTATGCCGCCACCCGCCATGTGCACGACATGCTGCGCGCCGATGGCTGGTTCTGGCTGGCGGTGCCGTTCTTCATCCCCTATCACGGCGACCCGGTGGATTGCTCGCGATGGAGCGCGCGGGGGCTGAAGAACCTGTTGATCGAGGCCGGGTTCGACGAGGACAGGATCACCGCCCGGCAATGGGGCAACCGCGCGGCGGCGCGGCGCAACCTCGACGGGCCGTGGCCGCCGCCGCATGATCCCGACACCGACGACCTGACCGACGACCCGGCATTCCCGATCTGTTCCTGGGCGCTTGCGCAGAAATAGGGATGGCCGGCGCGGGGATGACGGCACCTGCGCGGGGATGACGGGGCGGGGAGGGCAGGCGCGGCACCTCGTTTTCACGCGTTCCCTCTTCGTTCACAATTTCGGCTTGGACGACTCGCCCCACTCCTCTATGTCATGGGCGGTGGCAAGGGGGTCAGAATGGCCGAACTCAAGACGATCTCGGTGCGCGGCGCGCGCGAGCATAATCTCAAGAATATCGACGTGGATATTCCGCGCGACCAACTGGTTGTGATTACAGGGCTTTCTGGCTCGGGCAAGTCCTCGCTGGCGTTTGACACGATCTATGCCGAGGGGCAGCGGCGCTATGTCGAGAGCCTCAGCGCCTATGCGCGGCAGTTCCTCGACATGATGGAAAAGCCCGACGTCGATCATATCAGCGGGCTGTCACCGGCGATTTCCATCGAGCAGAAGACGACATCGAAGAACCCCCGCTCCACCGTCGGCACGGTGACCGAGATCTACGATTACATGCGGCTCCTGTTCGCGCGCGTCGGCACGCCCTATTCGCCCGCCACCGGCCTGCCCATCGAGGCGCAACAGGTGCAGGACATGGTGGACCGCGTGATGACGATGGAAGAGGGCACGCGCGCCTATCTGCTGGCCCCCATCGTGCGCGACCGCAAGGGCGAATACCGCAAGGAATTCCTGGAGTTGCGCAAGGCGGGGTTTCAGCGCGTGAAGGTGAACGGGGAATTTCACGAGTTGGACGAGCCGCCCGTGCTCGACAAGAAATTCCGCCACGATATCGACGTGGTGGTGGATCGGCTGGTGGTCAAGGACGGGCTGGAGACGCGGCTTGCCGACAGTTTCCGCACCGCGCTCGATCTCGCCGATGGCATTGCCGTGCTGGAGACCGCCCCGACCGAGGGGGAGCCGGAGCGGATGACCTTCAGCGAGAAATTCGCCTGTCCGGTCAGTGGCTTCACCATCTCCGAGATCGAGCCGCGGCTGTTTTCCTTCAACGCGCCGTTCGGGGCCTGCCCGGATTGCGGCGGGTTGGGGGTGGAGCTGTTCTTTGACGAAAAGCTGATCGTGCCGGATGCGGCGCTAAAGATCACCGACGGGGCCATCGCGCCCTGGCGCAAGGGCAAATCGCCCTATTTCACGCAGACCATCAATTCCATCGCCAGGCATTACGAATTCGACAAGGCGACCGCGTGGCGCGACCTGCCCGCCCATGTGAAACAGGTGTTCCTCTACGGCTCGGGCGAGGAGGAGATCGCGTTCCGATATGACGAGGGGGGCCGCGTCTACAACGTCTCTCGCGTGTTCGAGGGCGTGATCCCCAACATGGAGCGGCGCTATCGCGAGACCGATTCGGCGTGGATCCGCGAGGAATTCGAGCGCTACCAGAACAACCGCCCCTGCGGCACCTGCGAGGGCTACCGCCTGCGCCCCGAGGCGCTGGCGGTGCGGATTGGTCCCGCCAAAGGCGGGCAAGACCAGTGTCTGCATGTCGGCCAGGTGGTGCAAATGTCGATCCGCGAGGCGCATGACTGGTGCGCGGCGGTGCCCGAGCACCTCACCAACCAGAAAAACGAGATCGCCCGCGCGATTTTGAAGGAAATCCGCGAGCGGCTGGGGTTTTTGGTCAATGTGGGCCTCGATTACCTGACGCTGTCGCGCAACGCGGGCACGCTCTCGGGCGGCGAGAGCCAGCGTATCCGGCTGGCGAGCCAGATCGGCAGTGGCCTGACCGGCGTGCTTTATGTGCTCGACGAGCCGTCCATCGGCTTGCATCAGCGCGACAACGGGCGGCTATTGCAGACGCTGCGCAACCTGCGCGATCAGGGCAATACCGTGATCGTGGTCGAGCATGACGAGGAGGCCATTCGCACCGCCGACTATGTTTTTGACATCGGCCCCGGCGCGGGGGTGCATGGGGGCCGGGTGGTGAGCCACGGCACACCGGATGCGGTGGCGGCCGATCCGGCCTCGCTGACCGGGCAATACCTGTCGGGCGCGCGCGAGATCGCGGTGCCTGCCAACAGGCGCAAGGGCAACAAGAAAAAACTGCGCGTTGTCAACGCGACAGGGAATAATCTCAAATCGGTCACCGCCGATTTTCCGCTGGGCAAATTCGTCTGTGTCACCGGCGTGTCGGGCGGCGGCAAATCCACGCTGACCATCGAGACGCTTTTCAAGACAGCAAGCATGCGCCTCAACGGCGCGCGGCAGACGCCCGCGCCCTGCGAGACGATCAAGGGGCTGGAGCATCTCGACAAGGTGATCGACATCGACCAGCGCCCCATCGGGCGCACGCCGCGATCCAACCCGGCCACCTATACCGGGGCCTTCACGCCCATCCGCGACTGGTTCGCGGGCCTGCCCGAGGCGAAGGCGCGCGGCTACAAGCCGGGGCGGTTTAGCTTCAACGTCAAGGGCGGGCGCTGCGAGGCCTGTCAGGGCGACGGCCTCATCAAGATCGAGATGCATTTCCTGCCCGATGTTTACGTGGAATGCGAGACCTGCAAGGGCGCGCGTTACAACCGCGAGACGCTGGAAATTCGCTTCAAGGGCAAGAGCATAGCGGACGTTCTTGATATGACGGTTGAAGAGGCGCAGGGGTTTTTCCAGGCCGTGCCGTCGATCCGCGAGAAGATGGACGCGCTGATGCGCGTCGGCCTTGGCTATATCAAGGTGGGCCAGCAGGCGACCACGCTTTCGGGCGGCGAGGCGCAGAGGGTGAAGCTGTCGAAGGAACTGGCCAAGCGGTCGACGGGCCGCACGCTCTATATCCTCGACGAGCCGACCACGGGGCTGCATTTCGAGGATGTGAAGAAGCTTCTGGAGGTGCTGCACGAACTGGTCGATCAGGGCAATTCGGTGGTGGTGATCGAGCATAATCTCGATGTCATCAAGACCGCCGATCACATCATCGACATCGGCCCCGAGGGTGGCGACGGTGGCGGCGAGATCGTGGCCGAGGGCACGCCGGAGGCGGTGGCCCAAGAGCCGCGCAGCCATACCGGTCGCTATCTCAAGGAGATGCTGAGCGCGCGCCGGGTGGCGGCGGAGTAGGGGCGCGATGGCGTCCTTCGGCCCGATGCCGTGTCATCCTGCGGCGTGACCGGAGGATCTCGTGCGGTGAGAGACCCTCGGATCAATTCCGAGGGTGACGCTGCTTTTCAGTCACTTCTTGAGCGGGCAGGTGCTCAGCCCGAGGATCGAATAGAGCGGGCAGGACGACATCAACCCCGTGACCAGCGGCACGATGCCGATCAGGTAGAGCCAGCTATAGGCCCCGTCGCGGTTGAGAAAGAACCCGGCCAGCAGGGCGAGGCCGAGGAGGATGCGCAGCGCGCGGTCGATGGTGCCGACGTTTTTCTTGAGCATGAGAGCGCCTTTCGGGTTGCGCGCGGGGCGTGGTGCCCCGCGTCATGCCCCGATCATCGCATATCCGCGCCCGCCGCTCTGTGATCCTGTCACCAAGCCTCACTTGAAATTGCGGCTGTCCTTCAATTGGTCCCAGGCCCAGACCACCTGTTGCAACTGCTCTTCCTGGCTGCGGTCGCCGCCGTTGATATCGGGATGCAGCACCTTGATGAGCGATTTGTAGGCCTTGCGCAGATCGGCCTTCGTCCAGTTATCGGCGGCCTCGAGGATTTCAATCGCGCGGCGCTCGGTCGGCGGCAGTTTGCGGGTGCCGCTCTGGCGGCGTCCGGGGTTGCGGGTGGCGTTCTGACCCAGCACCTGGTGCGGGTCCTCGATGCCGAGCCGCGCCCAGGCGCGGGCCTCGGGATCGGTGAAGCGCCGCGTCTCGCGGTCCCAGACCTTGTCGCGCGACATTTGCGCGTTCATCTCGGCCTCGGTGGTGCTCTCGAAGAAGTTCCACTTGAGATTGTATTCGCGCACATGCTCCTGGCAGAACCACAGGTATTCGTCGAGCAGGTCGGGCGATTTGGGGGCCCGGTAAAGCCCGGCCTCCTCGCAGCCGGGATGCTCGCACTGCCGGGTCGATGTTTCCGAGGCACCCGACATCGCCCGGCGCCCGCGCGGCTTCTTGCGCTTGGCCGAGGACACGGACAGATCGAAGCCGAATGGGTCAGTCTTGGACATGCGAAAAACCTTTCCGAGTCAGGGCGCAGAGTGTATGGCAAAACGCGCGGAATAGAAGGGGGGTAGGTCAAAAAAACCGCGTGAAGAGATCATGAAGGACCGCAGGCGAGCGGCCCGCGATCTTGTCGCAGGCTATTGACTCAAAACGGTTCTGGCTTGTCGATTCTGCCCGCTTGGGGCCGTGTCGATCACGCGGGCCCGGCATGCGTGCCGGGCCGCCCTGCCGTTCGCGGCACCGCGCCCCGTTGGGTTTATCCTTGATCCCCTGCAGGCGCGCGGTTGGCGGGCCGGATCACTTTGCGCCGGGGCCGATGATCATGATCATCTGGCGGCCTTCCATCTTGGGCATGTTCTCGATCTTGCCGATGCCCTCGACATCGCCAGCGATCCGCTGGAGCAATTCGCGCCCCAGATGCTGATGCGCCATCTCGCGCCCGCGAAAGCGCAGGGTGATCTTGACCTTGTCGCCGCCTTCGAGAAACTTGACCACGTTGCGCATCTTGACCTCGTAATCGTGGGTGTCGGTTCCGGGGCGGAACTTGACCTCCTTGATCTCGATGATCTTCTGCTTCTTGCGCGCCTCGGCCTCGCGTTTCTGCTGCTCATACTTGAACTTGCCGAAATCCATGATCTTGCAGACCGGCGGCGCGGCATTGGGCGAGATTTCCACGAGGTCGAGCCCGGCCTCCTCGGCCATAACGAGTGCCTGGGCGGGGGTGACGACGCCGACATTCTCGCCGTCGGCCCCGATGAGGCGGATTTCGTCGGCGCGGATACGGTCGTTCACGCGGGGTCCGGTGTCGCGCGTGGGCGGCGCGTTGTGAGGTCTGCGGGCTATGGCTTTGGTCCTTTTATTGTTACAATCGGCGTGTTGACTTGGCGGTGGAAGGTAAACGCGGGGGGCACGGCTTTCAAGCGGCAAAATCCGGCCAGGCGGGGTGCGCGGGGCGGTTTTTCCCCTTGAGGTGCCGGGGCAATGCCCTCATCTGGGGGGCGAAGACCGGAAGGGGCCGCTATCGTGTTGGCCCTTGGGATATAACGAGGAGTTGGGGATGAAAAACCTGATCTGGATTGTGCTGGCGGCCGTGGTTCTGGGCGGCGGCTACATGTTGATGACCGGCAAGTCGGTGACAGAGGTGGTCGAGAGCGTGTCGCAGGGCGAGATCGAGGCCCCGCAGGCGCTGAGCGATGCCGAGACGGCGGCGGGCGAGGCCGTCGAGGCGGCGGGCGATGCGGCAGCGGAGGCGGCTGATACCGCAACGCAAGCGGCGCAGGACGCGGCCACGCAGGCCGAGGAGGCCGCCGGGGCGGCGGTTGAGGCGGTCGAGGGGGCGGCGACCGAGGCCGCCGAGGCGGTGGCCGACACCGCGAGCGATGCGGCGGGGGCCGCGCAAGAGGCCGTCGAGGCGGCGACCGATGCGGCCACGGGCGCGGCAGATGCGGCGGCAGACACCGCCACAGAGGCCACGCAGGCCGCGAGCGACGCGGCCACGCAGGCGGCAGACGCGGCCACGGATGGGGCGAGCGAGGCCGTGGAGACCGCCACCGGTGCCGTGGACGCCGCCGATGCCGCGACCGAGCCTGCCGCCGAGACCGCAGCCGAGGCTGCCGAGCAGGCGGTGACCGAGAGCCTGCCTGCACCCGAGGCGCAAGCTGCCGAGCAGGCCCCCGAGGCGCTGACCGTTGGCGGCTTTGACATGGAGGCCGCGCGCGGCCTGATTGAGGGCGCGGGCCTTGGCGCGATGCAGGAAAACCTGCTGGTTCAGGGGCTGAAGGCCGCGCAGGACAACCCCGAGATGCTCAAGGCCGCGCTCGAATCTGCACGCGAGGCGCTTGGCTACTGAGCCATCCGGCAACACAAGAAAACCCGCGCAAGGCGTTGTCCTTGCGCGGGTTTTTGTTGCGTGCCTCGGGACGCGCCCGAGGATGGCGGCAGGTTCCTCAGTCGAGGAAGGCCTTTTCCACGACATATTCGCGCGGCTCTGAATTGGCCCCTTCGCGCAGGCCGTAATCCTCCAGCATCTGCTTGATCTCGAGGTTGAAGGCGAGGTTGCCGCAGACCATCGCGCGGTCTGTCTCGGGCGCGAGCGGCTTGACGCCGAGATCGTCGAAGACCTCACCCTTGCGCATCAGGTCGGTGATGCGGCCCATCTTGGGGCTCTCCTCGCGCGTCGTCGTCGGATAATAGCGCAGCTTGTCGGCAAAGCCCTCGCCGATCAACTCCTCCAGCATTTCGTCGCTGCGGATGCTGTCGATCAATTCCTTGCCATAGGTCAGCTCGCCCACCTCGCGGCAGGTATGGGTGAGGATCACCTCGTCGTAATCGTGATAGGTCTGCGGGTCGCGCAAGAGCGAGGCAAAGGGCGCGATGCCCGTGCCGGTGGCGAAAAGCCACAGCCGCTTGCCCGGCAAGAGCGCGTCATGCACCAGCGTGCCCACGGGCTTGGGGCGCAGGATGATCTTGTCGCCGGGTTGGATATGCTGAAGCCGCGAGGTGAGCGGGCCGTCCTGCACCTTGATCGAGTAGAATTCAAGCTCGTCATCCCAGGACGGCGAGGCGATGGAATAGGCGCGCAGCAGCGGCTTTTCCTTGCCGGTTTTTTCATCCACCTGCATCAGGCCGATCATCACGAATTCGCCCGAGCGGAACCGCAGCGAGGCGGGCCGCGTCACCCGGAAGGCAAACAGCCGGTCGGTGTAATGCGTCACCTGCGTCACCGTCTGCGCGTCGGGCAGGGTGGGCGTCTTGGGGGCCTTGGCGGCGGTCGCTTCTGTCACGGCACTCATCTCGGTCATTGCACTTCATGCCGGGTTGTAGCCCGACAGCCTCTTTTAATCTTTGATCTTGGTCAGGTGAAGGGGGCGATCAGCCGCGCAGGCGCGACTGATAGTCATGGTCGCGCCAGTTGGCGCGGAACGCCCATTGATCCTGCGGTTGCCGCGCGGCGAGATCATCGCTGATTTCCACCTCGTCAAAGCCCGCGCGCCGCGCCATCGCGTATTGATCGGCGATCACATGCCCGCCCGCGCGCAGCCGCCCCTTGTAGCCCATGAGCCGCAGCCGCCGCGCGATGGTAAAGCCGCGGCCATCGGCGAAGCTGGCGAAATTCACCCGGATCAGCGGCGTATCGCGCAACCGCCCGGCCAGTTCCATCGGGTCGGCGCTGGCCGCGAGGTTGATGCCGACGCCGGGGCGCGCATCCTCGAGCGCCACGATGGGCGCGGTCCAGTCATCGGGGCCAAAGCCCCGGTCGGTGACGATAATGCTCATGCGGATACTCCTTTGCGGATGACGCGGCCATTGACGATATGGATGCCGCATTCGGATTTGTCGTTGTCGCGCCAGCGGCCGGCGCGCGGGTCTTCGCCCTCGCGCACGGGGGTGGTGCAGGGCATACAGCCGATGGAGGGATAGCCCTTGCTGACCAGCGGATGCCGGGGTAGGCGGTTTTCCTCCATATAGGTGCGGATATCCTCGCGTGCCCAATGCGCCAGCGGGTTGACCTTGATCCGGTCCGTGCCCTCCTCGATCTCAAAGAAATCAAGCGCGGCGCGGGTGCCGGATTGATAGCGCTTGCGCCCGGTGATCCAGCCGTCGAAATCGCCGAGCGCGCGTTGCAAGGGCAGGGTCTTGCGCAGGGTGCAGCAGGCATCGGTATCGCGCCGGTGCAGCGTGTCGTCGGGGTCGTCGCGGCGCAGGTCGGCGGGGTCGGCGCGGATGATGCGCAGATCGCGCAAATTCAGCCGCTCGGCCAGCTCCTGCTGGTAGACCAGCGTTTCGGCAAAGAGCATCTCGGTGTCGATGAAGATCACCGGCGTCTCGGGCCGCGTCACCGCCACCATGTGCAAAAGCACCACCGATTCGGCCCCGAAGCTCGACACAAGCGCCAGCCGCCCCGCCTGCGCATCGCCAAGCGCATGAGCCAGCACCGATGTCGCCGAGTGGTGGCGATAGCGCGCGTTGAGCGCAGCAACCCGGTCGCTGAGATCATTCTGCGGCATGGGCACGGGCCTCCGTGTCGTAGAGCGCGGATTTGAACGGGGCCATGCCGAGGCGCCTGTAGGTCTCGAGGAAGGTCTCTTCCGGCCCCTCGCGCAGGTCGAGATAGGCGAATATGAGCCGCTCCACCGCCGGCACGATCTCGTCATAGGCAAAGCCCGGCCCAGTGCGGGTGCCGATGGCCGTGCTGTCGGACGGATCGCCGCCAAGGGTGATCTGGTAATTCTCCACCCCGGCGCGGTCGAGGCCAAGGATGCCGATATGGCCGACATGGTGATGCCCGCAGGCATTGATGCAGCCCGATATCTTGATCTGGAGATGGCCCACCTCGTGCTCGATCTTCAACTCGTCGAGCCGCGTGGCAATCCCTTGCGCCACCGGGATCGAGCGCGCAGTTGCCAGCGCGCAATAATCCATGCCGGGGCAGGCGATGATATCCGAGGCAAGCCCGATATTGGCCGTCCCCAGCCCCGCCTCGCGCAGCGCGGCGTGCACCGCCGGGATATCCGCCAGCGCGACATGCGGCAAAACGAGGTTCTGCGCATGGGTCACGCGGATGTCATCGTGGCCATAGCGCTCGGCAAGGTCCGCGACGAGGCGCATTTGCTCGGCAGACGCGTCGCCGGGCGTCGCGCCATGCGCCTTGAGGCTGATGGTGACGATGCCGTGATCGGGGTGCTTGTGCGGCACCACGTTGGTATCGGTCCACGCCCGGAACAGCGGATCATTGTCGCGCGCGGCGTAATAGGCGGCGGCGTCACGCTCTGTGAGCCGGGGCGTGACAAAGCGCGCCCGGATATCGGCGAGCCAGTCCTGATCGGCACCCGAGAAGACCGCGCGCCGCGCCGGAAACTCGGCCTCGACCTCGTCGCGGAACGCGTCAAGCCCATGCTCGTGCACGGTGATCTTGATGCGCGCCTTGTATTTGTTATCGCGCCGTCCCATGCGGTTATAGGTGGCAACGATGGCCTCGAGATAGGGCAGAAGGTCCGCCTCGGGGAGGAAATCGCGCAAGAGCTTGGCCACCATCGGCGTGCGGCCCATGCCGCCGCCAACCCAGACTTGATAGCCGCGCGCGCCATCCCGCTCGACGATGCGCAGCCCGATATCGTGGCTTTTCATCACCGCGCGGTCGGCCTCGGACGCGATCACCGCGATCTTGAACTTTCTGGGGAGGAACTGGAATTCCGGGTGGTCGGTGGACCATTGCCGGATCAGCTCTGCCACCGGGCGCGGATCGGTCAACTCATCCGCCGCAGCGCCTGCGAAATGGTCCGAGGTCACGTTGCGGATGGTGTTGCCCGAGGTCTGGATCGCGTGCATCCCCACCTGCGACAGCGCGTCGAGAATATCGGGCACATCGGCCAGCTTGGGCCAGTTATACTGGATATTGGTGCGGGTGGTGAAATGACCATAGCCTTTGTCCCACCGCTCGGCGATCATCGCCAGTTGCCGCATCTTGGCCGGATCGAGCGAGCCATAGGGCACCGCCACGCGCAGCATGTAGGCGTGCAGTTGCAGGTAAAGCCCGTTCATCAGGCGCAGCGGGCGAAACTCGTCCTCGGTCAGGCTTCCGTCGATGCGCCGCTCCACCTGAGCGCGGAACTGGCGGTTGCGGGTCGCGAGAAAGGCGCGGTCGAAATCGGTGTATTGATACATCTGATGATCCTTCCCTTGGGAGGTCGCGGGTCTCAGGCCCGCGACAGTCCTTCGGACTGCTTGCCGTGAAAGAGGTTCGAGGGGCCGGTGCGCCGGAAATCCTCGCGGAAATGCACCGGCTCGGGGCCGTTGGGGCCGGGGCGCATATCGGCGAGATAGGCGCCGACAATCTCGCCCGCGCGCGCCTCTGCCTGAAGCAGGCGATACTCGGCCTCGGCCTCGTCGATCAGCAATTCGGCCTCCGAGAGGTCCCGCGTCCAGCGGTCATCGGCGGCGAGATAGACGACATCGCCCTCGATAAGGGCATTGGCGGTCACGACCTTGGGGGTGAAGTCTCGGGGCATGTCAGGCAAGCTCCTGTATGAAATGCGGAATTTCCTTGCGCGCCGCGCGGGGGGCAAGGCCGATAAAGGTGAGCGCAGGCCCGTTCAGCCCCGCCTCGGCCAGATCGGTGGGCCAGTCGGCCAGCGTGGTGGCGAGGATGCGTTGATCGGGCAGGGCGGCATTGGCCACCAGCGTGACCGGCGTGCCGGGGGCCGCGCCGTGCATCATCAGGCGGCCCTGGATGACGCGCGCGGCACGCTTGGCCATGTAGAGCGCCGCCACCTCGCCGGGCCGCGCCAGCGCGCGCCAGTCGTGATCGGCAAAGCCCTCCATGTCGTGGCCAGTGAGCAGCCGGATACCGGAATTGCGCCCGCGCTGCGTGAGGCTCTGGCCGATGGCGGCGGCGGCGGCAGAGGCGGCGGTGATGCCCGGCACGATCTCATAGGCGAGACCTGCGGCGTCGATCGCCTCAAGCTCCTCGTCAAGCCGCCCGAAGAGCACCGGATCGCCGCCCTTGAGCCGCACCACCCGCGCGCCGGTTTGCGCGTGCCCCACGATCAGCGCGTTGATCGCCTGTTGCGGGGTGGAGGGGCCGAACCCCTCCTTGCCGGCGGCAACCAACAGAGCGTCGCGGCGCGCCAGCCCGAGGATATCCGCGCCCACCAGCCGGTCATGGATCACCACATCGGCCGCCTCGATCAGGCGCAGGGCGCGCAGCGTGAGCAGATCGGCCCCGCCGGGGCCTGCGCCGACAAGGGCGATGGGGGCGGGTTGGGGCGTGCGCGGGATGGGCATGGCGAGGCGGGTCCGGGCTTGTTTGACTTCCCCACCAATATAGGAAATATTCCCACCATTGCGCCATATACTGCCGCGAATAAGGAAACTTGTTCCATGAATGAGGACTTGCCGGGGCATTGTTCCGGTTTTGAAGGAGAAGCGGAATGACAGTCCGGATTGATGAGCTTGACCGGAAAATCCTTGGCGAGATGCAGCGCGATGCGGCGCAATCGCTCGACGAGATCGCGCGCGCCGTGGGCAGTTCCAAGACGCCGGTGTGGAACCGCATCCGCAAGCTGCGCGAGGCTGGGGTGATCCGGCAGCAAACGGTGCTGCTCGATGCCGAGGCCCTGGGGCTAGAGGCCTGTTTTTTCGTGCTTATCCGAACATCCGAGCATGATGCCGGGTGGCAGCTTCGGTTCCTGCGCACGCTGCGCGAACGGCCCGAGGTGATGGAGGCGCACCGGCTTGCGGGGGACGTGGATTACATCCTCAAGGTGCGGGTGGCCAATGCGCGGGCCTATGACGTGTTCTATCAGGCGCTGATCTCGGAAGTGTCGATCCATACCGTGACGGCACTGTTGTCGATGGAGGAGATCAAATCCACCACCGCGCTGCCGGTCTGAGCGGGGTTGGCGTCATTGTGACAAGGTGAATGTCAGGAGGCGGATTCGAGGGCCGTGATGATCGGTGAGAAATCCGGTGACTTCAGGCTCGCGCCCCCGACAAGCGCACCATCAACATTGGGAATGTCGAATATTTCCAATGCGTTGGAGGGCTTAACCGATCCACCGTAGAGAAGCCGGAGGGCGGCGGCCTCGGGCGCGCCGAGGCGCTCGGCCAGCAGGCTGCGCAAGAGGCCGTGGACCTCGGCGATCTGCGCGGATGTGGGGGTGAGGCCTGTCCCGATAGCCCAGACCGGTTCGTAGGCGATGACGGTATTGGCGGCGCTGGCGCTGTCGGGCAGCGAGGCGTGCATCTGGCTGGCGATCACGTCGAGGGTTTGCGCGGCCTCGCGCTGGGCCAGCGTTTCGCCAAGGCAGATCACCGCGATCAGGCCCGCAGCATGGGCAGCGCGCGCCTTTTCCGAGATCAGGTCATTGGTTTCATGATGATTTTCGCGCCGCTCCGAGTGGCCGAGGATGACCGCCCCGGCCCCCGCATCGGCCAGCATCGGGGCCGAGATATCGCCCGTATGCGCGCCCGAGGGGGCGGGGTGGCAATCCTGCGCGCCGATCATCATCGCGTGATCTGCGGTGAGGGCGGCGGCCTGCACCACAAGCGTGGCAGGCGGGCAGATCAGGATATCGACACCGGGTGCGGGATGGGCGGTGGCCAGCGCGGTGATCTCGGCCAGCCTTGCGTTGGTGCCGTTCATCTTCCAATTGCCGGCGGCGAGTTTGCGTTTCATGAAAAATCGCCTTTCAGCAATGGGTTGTGGGGTAAAGCTCACATATCTGCGAACTTGATCGACTCGCCGCAGCCGCAGGATTCGGTGACATTGGGATTGTTGAACACAAAGCCCGATTCCAACAGAGAGGTCTGGTAATCAATCTCGGTGCCGAACAGGAACATCTGTGCCATCGGCGCGATCATGACGCGGGCACCATCCTGCTCCACCACTTCATCGTGGGGATCAATCTCTGTCACATACTCCATCGTGTATTCCATGCCTGCGCAGCCGCCTTTCTTGACGCCGATGCGCAGCCCCTGATGGCCGTCGCGGCCCATCAGCTTCGCGATGCGCTCTGCCGCGACGGGGGTCATGGAAACGGCTTGTTTTCCGGGAATTCCGAACATGAAGATTTCCTTTCAACCCGTTGATTGCATTACATGAAGCCAAGTTCCAACCGGGCCTCGTCGGACATCATGTCCATCCCCCAGGGCGGCTCCCATGTGAGTTGCACATCGACCTGTTTTACCCCCGGCAAGGGCTCTATCGCGTCGGCGACCCAGCCGGGCATCTCGCCCGCTACCGGACAGCCCGGCGCGGTCAGGGTCATGGTGATATCGACCGCGTTCTCGGGGCTGATGGCGATCGTGTAGATCAACCCGAGATCGTAGATATTCACCGGAATTTCAGGGTCATAGACACCACGGCACGCCTCGACGATCCGCTCGTAGAGCGGGTGGTCGGTGCTCGATGGCGTGATCAGCGGGGCGCCCTCGAGGGGCTCTGTTGCGGTCATGGCGGACGGCTCCTGCGTGTTTCCGATAAAACATATAAGATTTAAGGCCGCCCGCGTCCAGAGGGCCAGCCGCACAGGTCACGCGCGGAGCGGCACGGATCGCGGGAGGCAGCGCACGGTCATTGCCCCGATTTGCGCCGCCGCACGGGGGCGGGGCGCACCTGCGCCTCGATCGTGTCGTAGAGCGCGCCGGCGATGTTCTTGCCGGTTGAGCCCTCGATCCCTTCGAAGCCCGGCGAGGAATTGACCTCGAGCACCTTGGGGCCGGTCTCGGAGCGCAAGAGGTCCACCCCCGCGAGGCCAAGATCGAAGACGCGGGCGGCGCGGATCGCGGTTTCGCGCTCGGCCTTGGTGATGCGCACCGATTTGGCGGAACCGCCGCGATGCAGGTTGGAGCGGAAATCGCCCTCGGCCCCGGTGCGTTTCATCGAGGCCACGACCTTGTTGCCGATGACCAGACAGCGGATATCCTCGCCCGCCGCCTCCTTCACGAAATCCTGCACGAGGAAATTGGCCTTGAGCCCGCGAAACGCGTCGATCACCGATTCGGCCGCCTTGCGGGTCTCGGCCAGCACCACGCCCTTGCCTTGCGTCGATTCGAGCAGTTTCACGATGAGCGGCGCGGTGCCGACAAGGCCGATCAGGTTGCCGGTATCCTTGGGGCTTGCGGCGAAGGCGGTGTTGGGCATCCCCACGCGCGCGCGCGCCATAAGCTGGTGCGCATAAAGCTTGTCACGACTGGCGATGATCCCCGCCGAGGGGTTCACGCAGAAGGTGCCAATGGTCTCGAACTGGCGGATCACGGCGGCCCCGTAGGCGGTGACCGAGGCACCGATACGCGGGATCACCGCGTCATAGCGCGGCAGGCGCTTGCCGTCGTAATGGACCTCGGGGGCAAGTGCGTTGATCGCCATGTAACAGCGCGTGGTGTCGATCACCTCGACCGAGTGGCCGCGCGCCTCGCCCTCCTCGACCAGCCGCCGGGTGGAATAATTATCCTCGCGCGAGAGCACGCAGATACGCAGCGCGCGGGTGGGCTGCACGCTGCGCATTTTGGAGCTGTGATAGACATCATAGCTGAGCTCGGGCTGCAAAAACCGGTCGGTGGCGACGATCGAGATATGATCCTTGAGCGCCTGCCGCCCCAGAAGCATCCGGCTTGTCATGGTGGATCGGTTGGTGAGCGTGATCTCGATGGGCCAGGCATCGCCGTTCACCGAAAGCGCGCTCTGGATGACGTAGCGCAATTCGCGCTCGCCATTCGAGGAGGCCACTTCGCGGCGGTCGATGATCGGCGCGGAGCAGGGGATCACCAGATCGTCGCGACCGGGGATCGGGTGGACGGTAAAGCGCACCTTGGGCCGCGCCGAGGGGCCGAAGGTTTCGATATCGAACGCATGGAGCGCGGAGGTGCGCGCGCCGGTATCAACCTTGGCCTTGATCGCGGGCACGCCGAGATCGGGCAGCGCTACCCATTCCTCCCAGCCGAATTGGAGCGGCTGGGGCGCGGTGGTCTCGGTCATGGGCCTTGGTCCTTGATCCTGCGTGGGTCTCGCCGGGCGGGTGATAGCCGCGATGCGGGCTGTGCCGCAAGGGCCGGGCTATTTGTTGATGTCCTCGTGGATCACGCGGGTCTGGTCATCGCGGTTGCGGAATGCGCGGCGCAGGCCGACCCACGAGACGAGCGAGAAGAGCGCAAACCCCGCCAGCAGCGCCGAGAGGCCCAGATCGAGCGGCAAGAGCACCAGCAGCGCCACCAGTGCCGCGCCGCAGGCAAGGCCCAGGAGCACGAAGCCGGGCAGAAGCGTTTCGCCGATGGCAAGACCAAGCGCCGCCGCCGCCCAGACCCACCAGAGCTGCCACAGGGCGGTTTCCATCAGCCGCGCCCCTTGAGCAGCGAGAAGGCGTTGGCAAAGGCCTCGACCGCGTGGGCGGGCACGATCACGGTCTGGCTGCCGGGGCCCTGGCCAATCGTGCCAAGCGCCTCGACCTGTTTCAGCGCGACCTGGTATTGCGCCGCCTCCAGCCCGTTATCGGCGATGGCGCGGGCCACCACGCCAGTGGCGTAGGCCTCGGCATCGGCGGCGATGCGGCGGGCCTTGGCAGCCTGCTCAGCCGCGTAAAGCTCGCCATCGGCCTGCAATTCGATGGCGCGTTTGCGGCCCTCGGCCTCGGTCACCTGCGCGCGGCGGGCGCGTTCGGCGTTGAGTTGTTGCAGCATCGCCTCGCGCGTGGCCTGATCGAGATCGACATCGAGGATCTCGGCGCGGGTCACGTCGATGCCCCAATCATCGACCGCATCCTTGACCCATTTCTTGATCGTGGCGATCAATTCGTCGCGGTTGGATTGCACCTCGTCGAGATCCATCTTGCCGATCTCGGCGCGCACGATGCCGGTGACGGTGGTGGCGATGGCCTCGTCCACGTCGCGGATGCGGTAGACGGTCTTTTCCGGGCGCAGGATGCGGTAGAACACCGAGGTTTCGACCTTGACCAGCACGTTGTCGCGGGTGATCGCGTCCTGGCTGGCGCTGGGAAGCTGGCGTTCCAGGATCGAGATGCGATGCGCCACCACGTCGAGAAACGGCACGATCAGGTTGATGCCGGGGCCAAGCACCTTGTGCAGCTTGCCGAAGCGTTCGATCACGAATTGCTCGGATTGCGGCACGATCTTGAGGCCGCGAAACACGATGAGGAGCGCGAAAGCGGCGATCAGAACCCAGAGGATATTGGCGGAAACGAGAGAGATGATCTGCTCTTCGGTCATCGGGAAATCCTGAACTGCGGTGATGCGTGGTCTCTATGAACGCAGGATAATCCGCATTAGAGGGGGGAGAAAGGCGAAATATGGCGAGGGCGCGGGATGCGGTTCGGATTCAGGCAGGTGGCGCAGGATGGCAAGGCCCGCGCGGGGGTGATCGAGACGCCGCGCGGACAGGTGGCGACGCCCGCCTTCATGCCGGTGGGCACGGCGGCCACCGTCAAGGGAATGCTGCCCGAGAGCGTGGCGGCGACCGGCGCGGGGATCGTGCTGGGCAACACCTATCACCTGATGCTGCGCCCCGGGGCCGAGCGGGTGGCGCGGCTCGGGGGCTTGCACCGGTTTATGAACTGGGCGGGGCCGATCCTGACAGATTCGGGCGGGTTCCAGGTGATGAGCCTCGCCGGGCTGCGCAAGCTGACCGAGGAGGGGGTGACGTTTCGCAGCCATATCGACGGCGCGCGCCACATGCTGAGCCCAGAGCGGTCTATGGAGATACAGGCGTTGCTCGGCTCGGATATCGTGATGGCCTTTGACGAATGCCCCGCGCTGCCTGCGAGCCGCGCGCGGATCGCCGAGAGCATGGCCTTGTCTATGCGCTGGGCCGCGCGCTCGCGCGAGGCGTTCGGGGATCGCCCCGGCCATGCGCTCTTTGGCATTCAGCAGGGCGGGCTGGAGCGCGCGTTGCGCGAGGAAAGCGCCGAGGCGCTGATGCTCATCGGGTTCGAGGGATACGCGATTGGCGGGCTGGCGGTTGGCGAAGGACAAGAGGCCATGCTGGAATGCCTCGACTACGCGCCGGAAATGTTGCCAAAAGACAAGCCGCGCTATCTCATGGGGGTGGGTAAACCCGATGATATCGTGGGCGCGGTGGCGCGTGGCGTGGATATGATGGATTGCGTTTTGCCCACCCGCTCGGGGCGGACGGGGCAGGCGTGGACGCGGCGGGGCGTGGTCAACCTCAAGAACGCGCGCCACGCCGATGACCCGCGCCCCTTGGATGAGGATTGCACCTGCCCGGCCTGCCGGGGCTATAGCCGCGCCTATCTGCACCATGTCTACCGCGCCGGAGAGATGATCGCGGGGATGCTCTTGAGCTGGCACAACCTGCATTACTACCAGGAATTGATGGCCGGGATGCGGGCGGCGATCGTGGAGGAGCGGTTCGGGGCGTGGAAGGCGGAATTTCACGCCGCGCGGGCCGGGGGCGATATCGAGCCGTTGTGAGGGCGGGGCTGTTCTCCGTCCCGCTCAAGCCCATACCCGCCCCCCGCGCTGTCAAGGGGCGGGCGCTGTGCATTCCTGTGGGGGTGGCTGTGAGCGGGCGGGGCTTTGCCGAGCGGGGGGGCGGGCATAGCTCTGGTGGCAACGACAACCGCATCCACAAGGAGCATCCCTCATGCCCGACACCCTGTTTTCCCCCATTCGGATCGGCGATCTCGACCTGCCCAACCGGATCGTCATGGCCCCGCTGACGCGCAACCGCGCCGATGATACCACCGGCGAGGTGGGTGATTTGCAGGCCGAATATTACGCGCAGCGCGCGAGCGCGGGCCTCATCATCACCGAGGCCGCGCAGATCAGCCCCGAGGGCAAGGGCTATGTCGGCACGCCCGGCATTCACAGCGCCGAACAGGTGGCGGCTTGGAAAAAGGTGACGGATGCGGTGCACGCGAAGGGCGGGCGCATCGTCATCCAGCTTTGGCATGTGGGGCGGATCAGCCATGTGTCCTTGCAGCCAGACGGGCAGGCACCGGTTGCGCCCTCGGCGATTGCGGCCAAGGCGCAGACCTTTACCCCGAACGGGTTCGAGGACACATCGCCGCCGCGCGCGCTGCGCAAGGACGAGATGCCGCGCGTCGTGGCCGATTATGTGCAGGCCGCGCGCAATGCCAAGGCGGCGGGGTTCGACGGGATCGAGCTTCACGCCGCCAATGGCTACCTGCTGGATCAGTTTCTCAAGGACGGGCCGAACCGGCGCGAGGATGGCTATGGCGGGCCGGTGGAGAACCGCGCGCGGCTGCTCATGGAGGTGCTGGACGGGCTGGAAACGGTCTGGGCACCGGGGCGGATCGGCATTCGCCTGTCGCCCTGGTCGGGGTTCAACGATGCCGTGGACAGCGACCCCGATGCCACCTTCGGCTGGGTCGTGGAGCGGCTGAACGGGCGTGGGCTGGCCTATCTGCACCTTGTCGAGGGCAGCACCGGCGGCGCGCGCGAGGGCGGCTTTGACGCGCTGCGCGCCAAATGGCAGGGGGTCTACATGGCCAATAACGATTATGACCGCGATCTGGCGATGGCGCGTGTCGGGTCGGGCAAGGTCGATCTGGTGGCCTTTGGCCGACCCTATATCGCCAATCCCGATCTGGCCGAGCGGTTGGCGGCCAACGCGCCCCTCAATGAGGGCGATCAGGCCACCTATTACGGCGGCGGGGCCGAGGGCTATACCGATTACCCGACGCTGGAGACCGCCTGACGCGCGGCACGCGCATCGCGGCGGAATTGGCGCGACTGTCCCGCACTGTGCCCTTGTGCCGGGGGCCGGGGCGGGGCATTCTGCGCCACATCTGTTGAAACGGGGCCGGGTCTGCCCCAGATATGACCCAAGTGAAACGGAGAGGGCCGGGGCTGCCGCGAAGCCGGGGCCGGTGCCCTCTTGCCAAGAGCAGGAAACCAAAGAATGCAAGAGCCCCTCAACGCCTCTTATCCCGTGTTGCCGCTGCGCGATATCGTGGTGTTCCCGCACATGATCGTGCCGCTTTTCGTGGGGCGCGAAAAATCGGTGCGCGCGCTCGAAGAGGTCATGGCCGACGACAAGCAAATTCTGCTGTCGAGCCAGATCGACCCCGCCGATGACGACCCCACCGAGGACGGTATCTTTCGCGTCGGCGTGCTGGCCAATGTGCTGCAACTGTTGAAGCTGCCCGATGGCACCGTCAAGGTGCTGGTCGAGGGTGTGCGGCGGGTGCGGATCGTCGAATATCTCGGCGATGACGCGTTCTTTGCCGCCCGTGCCGAGCCGCTTGACGAGATGCCGGGCGATCCGACCACCACGCAGGCGCTGTTGCGCACCGTGGGCGAGGAATTCGCGCGCTATGCCAAGGTGCGCAAGAACATCCCCGACGAGGCGCTGGCCGCCGTCAGCGAGGCCGAGGATGCCGCGCGGCTCGCCGATCTGGTCTCGGGGCATCTGGGCCTCGATGTCGAGCGCAAGCAGGAGCTTCTGGAGACGCTGAGCGTGAGCGAGCGGCTGGAGAAGGTTTACGGCCTGATGCAGGGCGAGATGAGCGTGTTGCAGGTCGAGAAGAAGATCAAGACCCGCGTCAAGACCCAGATGGAGCGCACTCAGCGCGAATATTACCTCAACGAGCAGATGAAGGCCATTCAGAAGGAACTGGGTGACGGCGAGGATGGCGAGGGCGAGATTGCCGAGCTTGAGGCGCGCATCCACGAGACCAAGCTCTCGAAAGAGGCGCGCGACAAGGCCGAGGCGGAGCTGAAAAAGCTCAAGAACATGAGCCCGATGAGCGCCGAGGCCACGGTGGTGCGCAATTACCTCGACTGGATGCTGTCGATCCCGTGGGGCGTGAAAAGCCGCGTCAAGAAAGACCTGCATAAGGCGCAGGAGGTGCTCGATGCCGATCACTATGGCCTTGAAAAGGTCAAGGAACGGATCGTCGAATATCTCGCCGTGCAGCAGCGTTCCAAGAAGCTGAAAGGCCCGATCATGTGCCTTGTCGGCCCGCCGGGCGTGGGCAAGACCTCGCTTGGCAAATCCGTTGCGCGGGCGACGGGGCGCGAGTTCATCCGCATCTCCCTTGGCGGTGTGCGCGACGAGAGCGAAATTCGCGGCCACCGGCGGACATATATCGGCTCGATGCCCGGCAAGATCATCCAGTCGCTGAAAAAGGCCAAGACCACCAACCCGCTCATCCTGCTCGACGAGATCGACAAGATGGGGCAGGATTTCCGGGGCGACCCGGCAAGCGCCATGCTCGAAGTGCTCGATCCCGAGCAGAACGGCACCTTTGTCGATCACTATCTCGAGGTGGAATACGACCTCTCGAACGTGATGTTCCTGACCACGGCCAACAGCTACAACATGCCCGGCCCGCTTCTGGACCGGATGGAGATCATCCCGCTGGCGGGCTATACCGAGGACGAGAAACGCGAGATCGCGCGCCAGCACCTGCTCGACAAGCAGGTGAAGAATAACGGCCTCAAGAAGGGTGAGTTCACGCTGAGCGATGACGCGCTCACCGATATCATCCGCTATTACACCCGCGAGGCCGGGGTGCGCAGCCTGGAGCGCGAGATCGCCAAGATCGCGCGCAAGGCGGTCACGCGGATCATCAAGGGCGAGGAGAAGGTGATCACCGTCACGCCGGATAACCTTGATGATTTCCTCGGTGTGCGGAAGTTCAAGTTCGGGCTGGCCGAAGACAGCGATCAGGTGGGCGTGGTCACCGGGCTTGCCTATACCTCGGTGGGCGGCGAGCTTCTCAATATCGAGGCGCTGCGCCTGCCCGGCAAGGGCCGGATGAAGACCACCGGCACGCTGGGCGACGTGATGAAGGAATCGATTGATGCGGCGTCAAGCTATGTCCGCTCGATCGCGCCAGAGATCGGGATCAAGCCGCCGCGCTTCGAGAAATGGGATATCCACGTTCACGTCCCCGAGGGCGCGACGCCCAAGGATGGGCCGAGCGCGGGGCTGGCGATGGTCACCTCCATCGTGTCGGTGCTGACGGGCATCCCGGTGCGCAAGGATATCGCCATGACCGGCGAGGTCACGCTGCGCGGCAACGCGCTGCCCATCGGAGGGCTGAAGGAAAAGCTTCTGGCGGCGCTGCGCGGCGGGATCAAGACGGTGCTCATCCCGCAGGAGAATGAGAAGGATCTGGTGGAAATCCCCGATAACGTGAAAGAGGGGCTGGAGATCATCCCCGTCGGTCACGTCCGCGACGTGCTGCGGCTGGCGCTGGTGCGCGCGCCCGAGCCGGTGGAATGGGATCAAGAGGCCCACGAGGTCGCCGCCGAAGCCGCGCTCAAACCTGTCGAGGGCGCGCGGGGCACGGTGGCGCACTAGGCTTTGGGCCAAGCAAACACGGAATCAAACGGCGCGGGAGAGATCCCGCGCCGTTTGGCATTTCACAGGTGCCGCGCAGGTCAGTGGCCGTAGCCCATGCCCACGATAATCATGAACAGCATCAGCGGGATAATCAACTGGGTGCTGTCCCCCGACGCCTCGATCGTTTCGGCAACGACGACCTCGGGCGCGACCACGGGATCGCTGAGTGAGCCGGCAAGGGCGGGCGAGGCCGCGACGAGGACGGCGAGCGCGATGGCAAGTTTGTTCAAGGAAATGTCCCCCGGTAATTTTTCAGATCGTAGAAAGTTACGCAGCCTGTCGTAGCGGCGTCAAGTGATGGCTGGCGTTGATGTCGACAGGGCGTTAGTCTGTTGCCATAGAGGCAACAATCCACTCAACGGTCACGAGGTATTTCATGGCGACCAAGCCCGCCCCGCGCAAACCCGCCGCAAAGCCCGCGCCCGTGCGCAACAAGGCCCCCACCCCGGTGCTGGTGACAGGGGCCGCAGCCGACCCGGCACAGCCCGAGCTCAAGCGGCAGGAATTGCTGGAACTGGTGGTGGCGCGCTCGGAGGTGAAGAAGAAATTCGCCAAGCCGGTGCTCGAGGCGGCGCTGGCGCTCATTGGCGAGGCGCTGGCCGAGGGCCGCGACCTCAACCTTGCGCCGATGGGCAAGGTCAAGATCAACCGCACCCGCAAGCTGGCCAATGGCCGCGTCATGGTCGCGCGTATCCGGCAGACCGTGCCGCGCGCCGGGGGGATGACAAAGACGCAAAAGAGGTGGTTGCAGACGGCGAAGAGTGACGCTACATAGCCGCCCACGGGTGATTAGCTCAGTGGTAGAGCGCTTCGTTCACATCGAAGATGTCAGGAGTTCGAATCTCTTATCACCCACCAAGCTCTCGGCATCTGGCGGCCCGCGCGATCACAGTGCCCGCGTTGCTGCGGCCACCCCGGCCCGTAGCCGCCAGTGCCATTATGTCCTGGTTGAGCGGCCAAAAGCGCGATTTTGCTGTCGAAACGGCGCGCTTTACGCTTTATGAGATCAAAAATCGGTGAACGGATCACTTTCTTCAGGATCGGACGTCCAATGACGGCATATACGCGCGACACGCCCAGCCCCGAATATCTCGACATGGTGGCCATGTATGAGACTCTGCACGAAGAGGGCGAGAGCCTGGCCAAGAAATCGGGCAAGGAGACGTTTCCGGGCAAGATGCTGATCCGGCACACGCCCGGAATAAAGGAGATGATCGACCGCACCGGCGCCACGAGCATCCTCGATTATGGCGCGGGCAAGGGCGCGGGATACGAGCAGCGCGACGTGACCCTGTCCAACGGCGATGTTGCGTCGAGCATTCTCGACTATTGGGGCATCAGCGACCTGCGGTGTTACGATCCGGGCTACGAGCCGTTCATGGAATTGCCCGAGGGTCAGTATGACGGGGTGATCTGCACCGATGTGCTCGAACATATCACCACGCCGGATGTGGCGTGGATCGTCGATGAAATGTTCAGCTATGCGCGCAAGTTCGTTTACGCCAATATCGCCTGCTACCCGGCGGTCAAATTCCTGCCGAACGGGCAGAATGTGCACTGCACGGTCAAGCCGCCGGAGTGGTGGGCGGGGCTGTTTCATGCCATCGCCATGCGCCATACCGATGTATCGTTCCGGCTGATCACCTCGACCGCCACGGGGCGAAAGAAGAAATTCGGCTTCGCCAAGAACCGCAAGAAACATTACCAGACCGTCGAGCGGATGGCCTGAGGCATCTGCATGATCCTGCCGGTTATCCTTCCCCGGCACCAGTTGACATTGATGATGGCGGGTAAGTTCCAAATGACAAGGCGCGACAGAGAACAAGACGAAGCGGTGGCGCAGACGCAAATGCGCACAGATTGGCCGGTTTACATATTGTCGCTTGAAGGTGATGAAGAGCGACGAGCGCCGTTGCTGTCTGCTCTTGCGGAAATGGGAATTTCGGCGGAAGTCTTGATTGGGGTGGATGGTCGCAATGGCCTACCGGCTTGGGCGGAAAAAAAAATAATGCGTCGGCGTTTGAGCCCGGAGAAGCGCCCTTTGACAGATGGAGAGTATGCTTGCGCGCTCAGCCATGTGAATGCTTATGTGAACATCTTGGAAAAAAATCACCCAGGTGCGATTATTTTTGAGGATGACGCAACGATTGATTCAAGGTTCAAAGCATTCCTTAATGCTCGCGCCCACCTATTAGGCGACATGGTGTTGCTGGGTCACAAGAATTGTTGGGTAAAGAAATCTCGAAAATTTGATATTGCTGCGGGCCTGCATCTTTATAGCGTAGCAAATAATCCGTTGTTGGCTCATGCGTATAGCATCTCGCGAACCGCAGCTCAGACACTTCTTACCGCGGCGACACCCGTTAGGGAACCTGCTGATTGGCCTTGCGATCTCTGGCACATGAACGTGTTTGCGATCGACCCGCAAGTTGCGCACCAGACAATTCAGGATATCGATCATTCGCATCTTGAGGCAGACAGGCTTGAATTGATCTCGAAATACAAGCCAGAGAAGTCTGGGAATAAATTGAAGAACTTTTTTTTCAAGCGGCTAAGCGGTTCGTGGTGGCGAACGTGGTTTGTGAGGCGCACAAGCCGCAAGCTGTCTTAGGAAGGTGCAGCGACGGTGGAGCGGCGCGATTGAGCGTATCCACGGTGCATTGGTCGAGCCGAGTCATGCCAGTTAGGAAAAGGCTCTGAGGTAGGACTGAATATGCAAAGCAACGAAATACCAAAGATTATGGGGCACGTTTGGATCGGTCCTCTGTCCCCACCCACGGAGTGGATGAATACTTGGCGTGATCTCCATCCAAATTGGGATTATCGAGTTTACGATAATGATTTTCTTAGAATTGAAGACTTTGAAACGCAGCCTCAGATAAATGAGTATATGAGGCGAGGCAACTATGCAGGCGTCGCCGACATGATGCGATATGAAATCTTATTCAGATATGGCGGTTTTTTTGCCGAGGCAGACAGCATCTGCCACAAAAAAATAGATAACTTGCTAGATAGTGAGTATTCAATTTTCACTTGCTATGAAAACGAGCATGTGACCGAGGGTCTTGTGACGCCGATAATGGCCGCGGTGCCAGGTCATCCGTTCCTGCGTTTGTTGATTGATGGTATCAAGAGCGTTTCGCCGTCACGTCTTGATACACCTTGGAAGCAGACAGGAAATTTATATGTCGCTAAAATGATAGAAAAGCACAACCCGGACATCAAAATATGGCCGTCTCATTATTTCATACCGAAACATCATACCGGGCTGGAGTATGATGGAAAAGATGAAATATATGCGGAGCAATTTTTTGGAACAACGAACAAAATCTACAAAACACCGACCCGTGCTGCGCGCCTGTTGGAACACCAACGAAAGCTGTATAAGAGACTTCGAAAGAAGATGAAAAGGTTTCTCTGATGCCTACTGCGTTCAAGGCCCTCTTGGCCTCGCTTCCTGCCGCAAGCGACCTGCTCTGGCAAAAGACGAAGCGTCGGCTTGTCAAGCTGCAACTCGGTCTTGCTGGGGCCGACGAGGCGACGCATATCCGCGCTCAGCGTCGTCTGCGCGGAAAAGACCAGAATCGGCGCCTGCAAAAGGCCGATGCCGTGGTGGTGTCCTTTGGCAAGAGCGGGCGCACCTGGCTGCGGGTGATGGTCTCGCGGCTTTACCAGCAGGTTTACGGCCTGCCCGAGGATACGCTGATCGGGTTCGACAATTTCCACAACATGGATTCCCGCGTCCCGCGCCTGTTTTTCACCCATGACAATTATATCGGCGACTATACCGGCCATACCGACAGCAAGGTGGATTTTTACGACAAGAAGGTGCTGTTGATGGTGCGCGACCCGCGCGATGTGGCGGTCTCGCAGTTCTTTCAGTGGAAGTTTCGGATGCCCGCCGAGAAAAAGGCGCTGAACGATTATCCGCCCGATGGCGATGACAGGTCGATTTACGACTTCGTCATGCACGCGGGGGGCGGGCTGCCCAAGGTCATCGACTTCATGAATATCTGGGCGCGCGAGCGCGAAAAGCTGCGCGCGCTGTCGGTCATCCGCTACGAGGACATGCGCGCCAATCCGTTTGAAACCCTGACCGAGGTTGCCCGGTTTCTTGACATCCCCGCCGATGCCGACCGCATCCAGGAGGCGGTGGACTATGCCTCGTTCGAGAACATGAAGAAGAAGGAGGCCGAGAACAGCTTTCACATGAGCGGCGGGCGCTTGGCCCCCGGCGACAAGAGCAATCCCGACAGCTACAAGACGCGCCGCGCCAAGGTGGGCGGGTTTCGCGATTATTTCGAAGATGGGCAGATCGAGGCGATCAACGCGCTTATGGCCAAGAGCCTTGACCCGGTATATCGCTACGGCACCGATGCCGGCGCCGACAGCCCGGCGCAATGACCCCCAAACAGATCCCGCCCGACCGGGCCGGCAGCCCGTGAGGCCGATGTGAGCGAAGAAGAGACACCCCCCCGTATCTGGCGGGTTCTGGGCGACAAGAAGGGCGATAATGCCCAGGTCGAGGTGGTCGCCGAGGCGCTGGAGCGGCAGCGCGGCTGGACATCGGAGCTGCGCCACCTGGAAATGCTGCCGAAATACGTCAAGGGCAAGCCGCGCGTCGCACCCACCCTGCACCATATCGACCGCGCGCGCAGCGACCCGCTGGAGCCGCCCTGGCCCGACCTGATCCTGACGCGGGGGCGACGACCCTCGAATGTCGCGCTGTGGATCAAGGCGCAATCGGGCGGGCGCACGCGGATCGTGCTTCTGGGCAAGCCGGCGGGGTGGCTGTCGCATTACCTGTCGCAGTTCGATCTCGTGATCACCAGTTCCGAGACGCTGCCGCCGCCCTTTGCCAACGTGATGCAGATCGACCTGCCGCTGATGCAGATCGGGGCCGGGCGGCTGGCGGCGGGGCGGGCCGAATGGCAGGCCGCGCTTGGCCCCTTGCCGCGACCGCTGGTTGCGTTCCTCATAGGCGGGCCGACCAGCCCCTATGTTTATAATGCCGAGGCCGAGGCGCGGATGCGCGCGCGCATCGCGCAGGTGCTGGCCGAGGGGGGCACGCCCTACCTGGTGGGATCGCGGCGCACGCCGCCGGGGTTCCTGCACCGCCTGCAAACCGGGTTTCCCGATGCGCTGCGCGTGTTCGACTGGGCGCGCCCCGAGGGCGGCAACCCCTATACCGGCCTTCTGGCGCTGGCGGATCGGTTCGTCGTGACCGGCGACAGCATTTCCATGCAGGTTGAGGTGGCCCGGCTGGGCAAGCCGCTGGAAATCCTGCCGTTGCCGTTCGGCTGGCTTGGGCGGCTTGACGATGCGCGTCGGCGTCTTGCCGCGTGGATGTTTCAGCCCCCGCGCGCTGGTCACGCCGCCGAGCCCGTCCGGCTGGCGCTGGCGCGCGGGCTCTATCATCTGCGGCTGATGCAGCAGACCCGGCATTTCCCGCGCTTTCACCAGATCCTCGTGGATCGCGGTCTGGCCAGTTGGGCCGGAGAGGCCGGGGCGGGCCATACAACCGATCATGCCCTGTCGAGCGCCGCCGAGGGGGATGTGGCCCGCATCCTGGGCCGGATTGATCCGCTCTTGCGCGGGCTCTGACATGATCCATCCCAGCATCTGCGTCATCAGCAACCCGACCAGCGGCAACAACCGCAAATGGCAGGCCCGGATCGAGGCGCGCCTTGCGGCTTATCCCCATGTCCGCCACCATGTTACCGGCTCGCCGCAGGAGGCGCGGGCGCTGGTGCCGGTGCTGGCGGCGTCGCGGCCCGATGTGGTGGTCATCAATGGCGGTGACGGCACCATCGCCGCGGCGCTTGGCATGATCCTCGATCACTGGGCCCCGGACCGGCTGCCACTGATCGTGGTTCTGCCCGGTGGCACCGCCAACATGACGGCGGGCGATATCGGCACCGCGTCGTCGCATCGCCGCGCGCTCGGGCGGTTCTTTCGCTGGCTCGACCGGGGCGCGCCGCTCGATGGCGATATCCGCGAGCGTCATATCATGCGCGTGGACGGGGCCGCCGACGGGCAGGTGCGCTATGGCATGTTCCTGGGCACCGGGGCGATCATGCAGGCCACGAAATTTGCCCATAGCCATGTCCACTCGCGGGGCCTGGGCGGTGAAATCAGCCTTGGGATGGTGCTGGTTCGCGCGGTCTGGGGGCTGATCCGGCAAGACCCCCGGTTTTACCAGCCCACCCATGTGCGCATGGATATGACGGGCGCGGGCGTCGCGCGGATGAGCCGCGATGAGGCACCGATGCTGCTGCTTGTGGCCAGCACGCTGGAGCGGCTGTTTCTGGGTATCCGGCCGTTCTGGGCCAGCGCGGAGGCCCCGATCGGGCTGACCGCGATCCGTGGCGGCGCGGCGCGGTTCGCGCGCGCCTTCCCATCGGTGCTGCGCGGGAATCCGAACCGGCATGTGACGGCGGAAAACGGCTATGAGAGCTTTCGCGCCGGGCAGATCGACCTGCGATTCGAGGGCGATCTCAACCTCGATGGCGAGGTTTTTGCCACCGCCAGCCCGGAGGTGCCGCTCGTCATCACCGCCGAGGGGCCGTTGCGCTTTTTGCGCCCGCGATAGGCCGCGACGCTTGTCTTTGCGGGCCGGTCACGGGCATAGAGACGGCGCGCGACGTTCCAGGCGAGGTATGCCCCCCATGACAGGCGAGCCACTCCCGGCCCGGTATCCCACACCCGATGGCCCGACGCTGGCCACATCCGCGCCGCTGCGCGCGCTGGTGGCGGCGCTGCAAGAGCGGTTCGGCGGCGGGCTTCAGGCGGTCATCCTCTATGGCTCGTGCCTGCGCAGCGCCGATCTTCTTGACGGGCTGGTGGATTTCTACGTGCTGGCCGAGAACACGCCGCGCGCCGAGCCGCGACCCTTGCTGCGGCTTGGCGGGCGCATCCTGCCGCCCAATGTCTATTATCTCGAAACCCCGCTGGACGGTCAGACCGTGCGCTGCAAATACGCGGTGCTGAGCCTTGCGCAATTCGAGCGCGGCACCGGGCCGGGGTGGTTTCAATCCTATCTCTGGGGGCGGTTCGCGCAGCCGGTGAAACCGGTCTGGTGCGACACGCCCGCCACGCAGGCGCGGCTGCGCGCGGCGTTCATGCGCGCGGGCGAAACCCTGTTGCGCCGCGCCATCCCGGCGCTGCCGCCGGAGGGGCGGCTGGCGGATTTGTGGCAGGGCGCGCTGGCGCTCAGCTATGCCACGGAATTGCGCGCCGAACGGCAGGGCCGCGCCGCCGAGCTGGCCGGGCACGGGCAGGCGTTTTTCGAGGCGCTGACCCGGTCCCTTGTGCCGCGCCTGGGCGGGCTGTTGCAGGTCGTGGAACGGGACGGCACGCTGGTCTATCACAGCCACGCCGCGCCGCGCGCGCGCCGGGTTGCGCCGATGCTCTGGGCCATGCGCCGGGGGCAGGGCAAGGCGCTGTCGGTGGCGCGCCTGGTAAAGGGGCTGTTCACCTTCGAGGGCGGGTTGGATTACCTCGCCTGGAAATTGTCGCGCCATTCAGGCCAGGAGGTGGTGATCCCCGACAAGGTGCGCCGCCGCCCGCTGATCCATATCTGGGGATTCATGCGGCACCTTCACGCGCGCGGCGTGTTCCGCTGATCCGTTTGCCGGGCCGCAGCGCGCAAGAATCCGCCCATTGCCTGAAATACAATGACAGTTTCCCGACATTTTTTGCCAAAGGCGTGATCCAGATCAAAACAGTGCGATGTTCAATTGTGCTTCTGTGACATGGCGTCTGCTGGAAATCTCCTGTATAGATTGCGCCAGAAAAACAGAACCGAGGTTGCGGATCCCACCATGAAACACGCCGTATTCATCCAGACAAACCACAAGCAGTTTGTCGGCGCCATTGTCGCCGAACATGCGCTGCGCAAATATTCCAGCAACAACGACAAGTTCGAGGTGCATCTCGTCAACAGCCGCGACTATCCGTTTTTCATGGCCCGCGAGGGCCAGGAATACATGCGCGACGGGGTCAAGCGGGTGTGGCTCAACGAGGATCTGCAATCGTTCACGCCGACGCGGTTCATGCCGCCCGAACTGATGGGCTATGAGGGCCGCGCCGTGGTGATCGACCCCGACGTGTTCGCCTGTTCCGATGTCTGGGAACTGCTCAACCGCGACATGAAGGGCAATGCGATCATGGCGCGGATGCGCTCTGGCACCAAGGGCCTGATCGACAAGGCCTATGCCAGTTCGGTCATGCTGCTGGACTGTGCGCAACTGACCCATTGGAAGGTCGAGGAACAGTTCAACGCCATGTTCGACGGCGATCATGACTATTCGCGCTGGATCGGCCTGCGCGACGAAGACAAGTCCAAGATCGATTTCATCGAGAACGAGTGGAACGATTTTGACAAGTTCACCATCGACACGAAAATGCTCCACACCACGCGCCGCAAGACCCAGCCGTGGAAGACCGGCCTGCCGGTTGACTGGCGCCCCGCCGAGCGGTTCCGCCTGTTCCCGCCAGCCGCCTGGGTGCTGCGCCTGCGCCGCAAGATGTTTGGCGAATACGGCCTGATGGGCAACTACAAGGTGCATCCCGACCAGAATCAGGAGAATTTCTTCTGGGGGCTGGTCAAGGAATGCGTGCAAGAGGGCAAGCTCACCGAAGAGTTCATCCGCAAGGAAATGGCCGAGAACCATGTGCGCCACGACGCGCTGGAAATGCTCGACCGTGTGCCCGACCTGCCCGCAGGCACCGCGCATCCGCTGAGCGGCGGCGGCCTCGCCCGCGCGGCTTGATCGCGCCACCCGGCGCGGCCTAGGGGCCGCGCCTATGCATTGTGCTCAAGACCGGGTTTCGCTTTCGGGCAACGTGTCTTGGGCAAACAGCGCGCGAATCCTGTCGCTCGCGTCCTGCGCTCCGCCCGATGGGTCGGGGCGCATGTCTTTTGCCCAGACCTCTCCTTGCGCGATCAATCCTGCCGCCTCGTCAAGCCAGCGCGCGCGGCCGCCCTGCACCATCGCGCCTTGAATGCGCGAGATGTCGCGCCGCAGGCGCAGCGGCGCAAACCGCATCGCCAGCGCATGGCTGAGCGGCTTGTGGCGGAAATTATGGGCGTGACGCCACCATTGCCCCGGCGCATCGCCGGGATCGAAGAGATAGAGCGGACGCCCCAGGCTCGCGGCCTCGGCCAGCATCGACATGCTTTCGCCGGTGACGACGAAACGATCCCCGAGGCCGAGAAAGGCGGGGTAGGGGTTGTCGCCCGCCGCGTCGCGATCGTGCCACCAATAGGTCTGTGCGGGCCGATCGAGCGCGGCGCAGAACGCCTCTGCCACCGCGCGCGGCGTGCGCGGGCTGCCGGTGACAAGCGCCGTGCCGCCGGTCCGGGCCAGCAGCCGGTTGACCCCTTGCGCGAGGCGGCGGGCCTTATGGGGGGTGAACACGAACGGCCCGCTATCGCCGCCGATCAGCACGGTGGTGAAGGGGCGCGACAAATGCGCGAGCGCGGGTGCCGCCGCCGCTGCCGCCGCATCGACGCGGGCGCGGGTGAAGCGGTGCATCGGCAGCGGATTGACGATGATATTGGGCGCGGGGTCGAGGAAATATTGCGGCGTGCTGACAATCAGATCATAGCAGGCGGGCGCGGCCCAGGGGCGACCGACATGGACCAGCCGCGCCGTGCCGCCCGATTGCCGCCTGATCCAGCGCGCCACCGGCTCGTTGCGGCGTCCGGCGCTTATCACGAGGTCCGGCCAAGGCGGCGCAAGCGGGCTGGAGGCGGGTCTGTCGATCCCCAGCAGCGTCGGCCCCAACAGAAGATGCGGCAGCAATTCCCAGGCGCGCGCGAGGATGTGCTTTTGCTCGAACGGCCAGCCCAATGTCTCGGCCAGCGCCAGCACCTGCGTGTTGTCGCCCGCCTTGCGCCCGAGCAGGCACCAGACCCTTGGCCGGTTGGCTGCGCTGATACTGTCGTGGCCCAAAGCACATTCCCCGCGTGATACCGGCCCGGCGCGGCCCGTCTGCGTGCCTGGGGCCACAGATTGGCCGCGCGACCGGCACCGGACAAAATTACCCATATAAAGACAGACCGTTACCCTTTATGACCAGGACACGAAACCCTCATCACCAATGTGACGGCCCGATTATGCTCAACTTACCCTCTCGTGATACATGGGCCGCGGTGCGGCGTCATCTTGTGCTTGGCGCGCTGTTCTTTCTGCCCAGACACAAGAAAATCGCCCTCGAACGCCGCCTGCGCGGCAAGCAGGAATATGCCAAGCTGCAAGAGGCCGATTGGGCGCTGGTGTCCTGGGGTAAGAGCGGGCGGACATGGTTTCGGGTGATGCTGTCGCGGTTTTACCAGCTTCATTTCGGGCTCGACACCGATTACATGCTGGAATTCGACAATTTCCACCGGTTGAACCCGAACGCCCCTAAGGTCTTGTTCAGCCATAACAACTATATCCGCGACTATCTCGGTGCGTGGGACAATCTCGATTATTACAAGGGCAAGAAGCTGGTCTTGCTGGTGCGCGATCCGCGCGATGTGGCGGTGTCGCAATATTTCCAGTGGCGCTATCGCATGTTGCCGCGCAAGAAGGTGCTCAACGCCTATCCGCCGCATGGGGCCGATGTCGATATCTTCGATTTCGTGTGCAACCCGGATTGCGGCATTCCAAAGATCGTCGAGGCGTTCAATATCTGGGCGCGGTCGCTGCCGGCGCTGGGCGACGGGGTGCTTGTGGTGCGTTACGAGGATCTGCGCCACGATCCCGCCGGGGTGCTGGCACAGGTGGTGTCATTCGCCGGAATCACCGGCAGCCCCGCGCATCTGGAGGCGGCTAAGGAGTATGCCGCCTATGAAAACATGAAAAAGCGCGAGGCCGGGAACGAGGGGATGCGCGGCAGCGGCCAGCGTGTGAAGCCCGGTGACGGGGCGAACCCCGATTCCTTCAAGGTGCGGCGCGGCAAGGTCGGCGGTTACCGCGATTATTTCACGCCCGAGCAGGTGCAGATCGTCGATGCGATGGTCGAGGACGCGCTCGATCCGTCCTTTGGCTATGGCGCGCCCTGACGCAGGCGGCCCAGAGCGCGCAGACAGCCGAGCGCCGGAAAATTCTGAATTTTCCGGTCCGGACTCTTTTCAAGAGTCCGCCACCCCATGCCGTTCAATATCCGCGCCAGATCCAGCCGCCGCCAAGCACCCGGCTGCCTTCGGTCTCGTAGACCACGCAGGCCTGGCCGGGCGAGATGCCTTCCTCGGGCGTGAGCAATTCCACCTCGGCCTCGGTCTCTGACAGGGGCCGCAGCACCGCCTCGCGCGGGGGGCGGGTGGAGCGCAGCTTGACCGAGACGTGCCATTCGGGCCGCGCGGTGAGCGGCTCATCGCCGAGCCAGTTGATCTCGCGCACCGGCACGGTGCGGGTGGCCAGCATCGCCTTGGGGCCGACGATCACGCGGTGGCCCTCGACATCGAGCCGCACCACGTAAAGCGGCTCCTCAAGCCCGCCGATGCCAAGGCCCCGCCGCTGCCCGATCGTGTAGTGGATCACGCCCTCGTGGCGGCCAAGGATGCGCCCGTCGGTATCGACGATCTCGCCCGGCTCTGCCGCGCCGGGGCGCAGCTTTTCGATCACGCTGGCATAATTGCCGTCGGGGACAAAGCAGATATCCTGGCTGTCGGGCTTGTCGGCCACGATCAGCCCGTGGCGCGCGGCAAGCGCGCGGGTCTCGGCCTTGGAGCCGAGATGGCCCAGCGGAAAGCGCAGAAAGGCAAGCTGTTCGGGCGTCGTGGAGAACAGGAAATAAGACTGGTCGCGGCCCGCATCGGTGGCGCGGTGCAGCTCCGGGCCTCGCGCGCCGATCTTGCGCTGGATGTAATGGCCGGTCGCCATGCAATCGGCATCGAGGTCGCGGGCGGTTTCCAGCAGGTCGCGGAATTTCACCCGCTCGTTGCAGCGGATGCAGGGCACCGGCGTGGCCCCGGCAAGGTAGCTGTCGGCGAATTCGTCGATCACCGCGTCGCGAAACACCGATTCGTAATCGAGCACGTAATGCGGAAAGCCAAGGTCTTCGGCCACGCGGCGGGCGTCGTGGATATCGCGCCCCGCGCAGCACGCGCCCTTTTTCGCCAGCGCCGCGCCGTGATCGTAAAGCTGGAGCGTGACGCCGACCACGTCGTAGCCCTGGGTGGCAAGTTCTGCCGCCACCACCGACGAATCGACGCCGCCCGACATCGCGACCACCACCCGCGTCTCCGAAGGCGGCTTGGCAAAGCCAAGGGAATTCAAGCTGTTGCGGTCATCAAGGGGCATGGGGTCTCCGATCCGTATCCGGCGAAATATAGGAAAATCCTAAGCACTCTCAAGGCCGGGTTTCACCGCCCGTTAAGCCTGTGGCGGCATCCTTCGATGCGCATCAGCAAAGGGGTGAGAGTGATGTATCTCAAGAAGGTGGGCGGGCCAAGGGCGGTCACGCTTGGCGATGGGACGGTGATCAGCCGGGCGGACCTGCCGCCGCCGGATACCGAGCGTTGGGTGGCCTCGCGCAAGCTCGCGGTGGTGCGCGGAATCGCCTATGGGTTGATATCAAAGGCCGAGGCGCTGCGTATCTATGGGTTGAGCGATGAAGAGCTTGATAGCTGGACGCGCAACGCGCGCGAGCGTGGTGTGGACGGTCTGAAAGTGACGCTCGGCAAGGGCGCTGGACAACCAGAGCGATAGTTGGCAAGTTGTTCCGTGGTTGGTAACGCGCAATTAACCATTTCTGGTCAGGGTTGTGAACATGTCAATGCCACCCAACGGAGAAACGTTATGCGTGTATTGCTTGTCGAGGATGACCCAACCACCTGCAAGAGCATCGAGATGATGCTCGGCCATGCCAATCTCAATGTGTACACCACCGATCTGGGGGAGGAGGGGATCGACCTTGCCAAGCTCTATGATTACGACCTGATCCTGCTCGATCTGGGGTTGCCGGACATGAACGGGCACGAGGTGCTGCGACAGTTGCGCCTGGCGCGCATCGCCACGCCGATCCTGATTCTCTCGGGCGCGGATGACACCGAAAGCAAGCTCAGGGGGTTCGGCTTCGGGGCCGATGACTATCTGACCAAGCCGTTCCACCGCGAGGAACTGGTGGCGCGCATCCATGCCATCATCCGCCGCTCCAAGGGGCATTCGCAATCGGTGATCCGCACCGGCAAGATCAATGTCAATCTCGATGCCAAGACGGTGGATGTGGCCGGGCAGACGGTGCATCTCACCGGCAAGGAATACCAGATGCTCGAACTGCTGAGCCTGCGCAAGGGCACCACGCTCACCAAGGAGATGTTTCTCAACCACCTTTATGGCGGCATGGACGAGCCGGAACTCAAGATCATCGACGTGTTCATCTGCAAACTGCGCAAGAAACTGGCCGAGGCCACCGGCGGCGAGACCTATATCGAGACGGTTTGGGGCCGGGGCTATGTGCTGCGCGATCCCGAACCGGGGATGCGCGATGGCACGGCGCTGGCCATCGGAGCCTGAGGGCCAGGCATCTGGACCTTGCCCCGCACCCGCCCTATCACTCGGATGGGCGGATCACGGAGGGGCCGATGCCGGGGGATATATCTGTCGAACGCCTGACCGAGGCGCAGGCCAAGGCAGAGCTTGCGCGGCTGGCCGAGGCGCTGGCAGAGGCCGATGCCGCCTATCACACCGACGACGCGCCGGTGATGTCGGATGCCGCCTATGATGCGCTCAAGGCGCGCAACAGGGCCATCGAGGCACGCTTTCCCGCGCTCAAGCGCGCCGACAGCCCGTCGGAGCGGGTGGGGGCCGCCCCGGCGGAGGGATTTGCCAAGACCCGCCACGCGCAACGGATGCTGAGCCTTGGCAACGCGTTTTCCGCCGAGGATGTCGCCGAGTTCGACGCCCGCATCCGCCGCTATCTCGGCCTCTCGGATGATGCCCCGCTGGCCTATACATCCGAGCCCAAGATCGACGGGCTGAGCCTGAGCCTGCGCTACGAGCACGGTCGCCTCGTGCAGGCGGCGACGCGCGGCGATGGCGAGGTGGGCGAAAACGTCACTGCCAATGCCCGCACCATCAAGGATATTCCCGAGACGCTGGCGGGCGCGCCCGTGATCCTGGAGGTGCGCGGCGAGGTCTATATGAGCCACGAAGATTTCGAGGCGCTCAACGCGCGGCAGGCGGCGGCTGGGGCCAAGAGTTTCGCCAATCCGCGCAACGGCGCCGCCGGATCGCTGCGCCAGCTTGACGCCAAGATCACCGCCGCGCGCCCGCTGCGCTTTTTCGCCTATGGCTGGGGCGAGATTTCTGCGCCGCTTTCCGACACGCAGATGGGCGCGATAGACCGGCTCGCCGCGCTGGGCTTTGTCACCAACCCGTTGACACGGCTCTGCGACGGCCCCGACGCGCTCCTGGCCCAATACCGCGAGATCGAGCAGGCGCGCGCCACGCTCGGCTATGATATCGACGGGGTGGTCTACAAGATCAACGATCTGGATCTTCAGGCGCGGCTCGGCTTTCGCTCGACCACGCCGCGCTGGGCCATCGCGCATAAATTTCCTGCTGAGCTGGCCTGGACCCGGCTGGAGGCGATCGACATCCAGGTGGGCCGCACCGGCGCGCTTTCCCCGGTGGCGCGGCTCGCGCCGGTGACGGTGGGCGGGGTGGTGGTGCGCAACGCCACGCTGCATAACGAGGATTACATCGCCGGGCGCGCGGCCACGGGCGGCACCATCCGCGAGGGCCGCGATATCCGCGTGGGCGACTGGGTGCAGGTCTACCGCGCGGGCGACGTGATCCCCAAGATCGCCGATGTGGACCTTGCCAAGCGCCCCGATGACGCCGCGCCTTACGTCTTTCCCACCACCTGCCCGGACTGCGGCTCCGAGGCGGTGCGCGAGCCGGGCGATGCGGTGCGCCGCTGCGTGGGCGGGCTGATCTGCCCCGCGCAGGCGGTGGAGCGGCTCAAGCATTTCGTCTCCCGCGCCGCGTTTGATATCGAGGGGCTGGGCGCGAAACAGGTCGAGGCGTTCTATCGCGACGGCTGGATCACGGAACCGGCGGATATCTTCACGCTCAGGGATCGCTATGGGCCGGGATGTTTGACGCAGTTGAAGAACCGCGAGGGCTGGGGCGAGAAGAGCGCGAAGAACCTCTTTGAGGCCATTGAGGAAAAACGTAAAATCCCCTTTGGGCGGCTGCTCTTCGCGCTGGGCATCCGCCATGTCGGCGAGCAGGCGAGCACGCTCATTGCGCGCAATTACGGCACATGGGGCGATTTCACCGAAGCGATGGACAGCGCCCGCGACATGGACGGCCCCGAATGGGAGCGGCTGCTGGGCATCGACGGGGTGGGCGCGGTGATGGCGACAAGCCTCGTGCAGGCCATGACCGAGCCGCATGAGCGCGCGGGCATCGACCGGCTGGTGGCGCATCTGGAGGTCGAGGCGGCGGCCGCGCCCGATACCTCGGGCAGCCCGGTCGCGGGCAAGACGGTCGTCTTCACCGGCACATTGGAGCGGATGACCCGCGCCGAGGCCAAGGCGCGGGCCGAGGCGCTGGGGGCCAAGGTGGCAGGCAGCGTGAGCGCGCGCACCGATATCCTGATCGCCGGGCCGGGGGCGGGATCGAAAGCGAAAAAGGCCGCCGATCTGGGCGTCGAGGTGATCGACGAGGCGGCCTGGCTCGCCCTGATCGGGGCGGCATGAGCAGCCGGCCCGAAATCCTCTACCCGGTCTTTGCCGGGATCGAGACGCTCGAGGGCGTGGGGCCGAAGACCGCGCAACACCTTGCCGCGCTCGACATCACCCGCCCGCGCGACCTGCTCTTGACCTTGCCCGCCTCGGGGGTGGACCGCCGCCGCCGCGCCACCGTGCAGGGGGCCGAGATTCCCGGCGTGGTCACCGTCGAGGTGGTGGTGGGCCGCCACCACGCGCCCGCCCGCCCCTCGGCCCCGTACCGTGTGGTGGTCGAGGATGCCGCCACCAGCTTTCATCTGGTGTTCTTTCGCGCGCGCGAGGATAATCTGCGCCGCCTCTTGTCCAGCGGCGCGCGGCGGGTGGTATCGGGCAAGGTGGAGCTCTTTGACGGGGTGGCGCAGATGGTGCATCCCGATCATGTCCTGCCGGTGGAGGAGGCGGGCGAGATTCCGGCCTTTGAGCCGATCTATCCGCTCACGGCGGGGCTGACGCAGCGGGTGATGGCGCGGGCCGTGCGCGCGACGCTGATGCGCGCGCCGCGGCTTGCCGAATGGATCGACCCGGCGCAGAAGGCGCAGGCCGGCTGGCCCGACTGGCACGACGCGCTGGTGGCGGCGCACGGGCCAAAGGCGGCGCAGGACCTGGCCCCGACCGCGCCCGCGCGCGCGCGGCTGGCCTATGACGAATTGATGGCGCATCAGTTGACGCTGGCGTTGGCGCGCGCGCATCTGCGCCGTGCCAAGGGGCGGGCCACGGTGGGCACCGGCGAGATGCAGGCGCGCGTGCGCGCCGCGCTGCCCTATGCGCTCACCGGGGCGCAGACCCGCAGCATCGCCGAGATCGCCGCCGACATGGCCGCGCCTGCGCGGATGAACCGGCTGTTGCAGGGCGACGTGGGCGCGGGCAAGACGCTGGTGGCGTTCAAGGCGCTGTTGATCGCGGTCGAGGCGGGCGGGCAGGGGGTGTTGATGGCCCCCACCGAAATCCTCGCGCGGCAGCATTTCCAAGGCCTTGCACCGCTGGCCGAGGCGGCGGGGGTGCGGCTCGAAATCCTCACGGGCCGCGATAAGGGGGCTGCGCGCGCGGCCAAGCTCGCGGCGCTGGCGGCGGGCGAGACGGGTATCCTTATAGGCACCCATGCCGTGTTCCAGAAGGATGTGGAATTCGCCGATCTGCGGCTTGCCGTGGTCGATGAACAGCACCGTTTCGGCGTGCGCCAGCGGCTGGAGCTTGGCCGCAAGGGGGCGCAGGCGGATGTGCTGGTGATGACCGCAACACCGATTCCGCGCAGCCTGTCGCTGGCGCAATATGGCGACATGGATGTGAGCGTGCTGGACGAGAAGCCGCCCGGACGCAAGCCGATCACCACGGCGCTTGTCGCCATGGGGCGCATGGACGAGGTGGTGGATCACCTGCGCCGGGCCATCGCCGAGGGGCGGCAGGCCTACTGGGTCTGCCCGCTGGTGGAGGAAAGCGAGGCGGTGGACCTCAGTAGCGCCGAGGAGCGGTTTCGGCGGTTGCGCGCAGGCCTGGGCGATGGGCGCGTGGGGCTGGTGCATGGCCAGATGCCGCCCGAGGACAAGGACGCCGCGATGGCGGCCTTTCAGCGCGGCGAAACGGCGGTTCTGGTCGCCACCACGGTGATCGAGGTGGGGGTGGATGTGCCCAATGCCTCGATCATGGTGATCGAGCGCGCCGAGAGCTTTGGGCTTGCGCAACTGCACCAGTTGCGCGGGCGGGTGGGGCGCGGCACGGCGGCCTCGACCTGCCTGCTGATGTATCAGCCGCCGCTGTCCGAGAGCGGGCGGCGCAGGCTCGAGACCATGCGCGAGACCGAGGACGGGTTTCGCATCGCCGAGGTCGATCTGGAGATGCGCGGCGCGGGCGATCTTATCGGCACGGCGCAATCGGGGCTGCCCCGGTTCCGTATCGCCGATCTGGAATCGCAATCGGCGCTGATGGCGGTGGCGCAGTCTGATGCGCGCAAGCTTCTCTCGGATGATCCGGGCCTGACCTCGCCGCGCGGGGCGGCGGCGCGGGTGCTGCTGTGGTTGATGGAGCGCGATCAGGCGATTCGGCTGATTTCGGTCGGGTGACGGTTTGTTCTCTTATTGTTCTTGACTTTGCCGTTTGGACATGAGAACAATCGGGCAACATCAGATCGGAGGGGTTCAATGCTACACCAGATCAAGACATCCGCCGCCCGCGCCGGGGATACCATCCTTGGCGATGCTGCCGGGGCCTGCGCGCTTGCGGTGATGCTGGTGGGGGCGCTTTACCTGCCGGTCCTGTTCTGACGGTTTCGTTTCTGCCTGCCGATGCGCGGCCTTGTGGTGCCCCTGTTCCTGATCGGGCCCCGACGCCTGCCTGTCCCAAACCATGAGGGGGCCGCCTCTTGCCCCCGGTGTCCATGACAGGGCCGCGCCCGGCCACTTTCCGCCGCCGTTCCAAGCGAACGCGCGGCGGTTTTTTTATGGGCGTGGGCTGTGGCCGCGTATCAAGGCCGGGCAACCAGGCTCTTGGCCATCTGCATGGTCTGGATATCAGGGCCGGACAGCTCAATTCGGCCTGCAAGAGGTCCACTTTTACAACACCGCACCCGTCATGCATACTCCGGGTAAATAGGTGTGACGAATCTCGCGCCATCAGGATGAATGTCTTTACCAAATGGCTATCGACGACATCAGGAATGATCTGGGGGACCAGACCTGGGCGGATGTGCTCCGGGCGATGGATCGCACCTATGCCGAACTGGTCGATTACCAGGAGCAGTTGGAGAGCCGCAACGCCGAGCTGACCAATCTGCGGCATTTCCTGTCGTCGATCATGGTCTCGATCAACGATTACCTGGTGGTGGCCGACAAGCACGGTGCCATCGCCGATGCAAGCGCGTCCTTCTCTGCCCTCGTTGGGATCGAGGTGGCCGATCTGGCGGGGCGTCCCCTGCGTGATTTCATCGCCGAGGCCGATGCGGACGGGCTGAGCGAGGCAATGGCCGAGACGGTTGCCCTGCGCCGCCCCCATACGCACAGCGCCAACCTGGTCACACCCGATGGGCCGGAGCCGGTGGAATTCAGCATCGCGCCGCAGCTTGACCGTCGCCGCAAGAGCACGGGCGTGGTGCTGACCGGGCGGCCCATGGGGGCGCTCAAGCGCGCCTATGCCGAGTTGGAGCGCAGTCACGAGGCGCTCAAGCAGACCCAAGGGCAGTTGGTGCGCAATGAGAAGATGGCGTCCTTGGGCCGTCTGCTGGCCGGGGTGGCGCATGAGCTCAACAACCCGATCAGTTTCGTTTATGCCAACACCCATACGCTGGAGAAATATCTGGCGACGTTCGAGACCTATTTCGAGCGGGTGCAGGCCGGGGCGAGCCGTGAGGAGCTGGTGGCGCTGCGCGAGGCGCTGAAACTGGATCGCAACCTCAGGAACCTCGCACAAGTGGTGCAGGGTGCGCGCGACGGGGCCGAGCGGGTGCGCGATATCGTCGAGGATCTGCGCCGTCTGTCGGCGGACGGGGCGGGCGAGATGACCAATTTTGACCTGTTGGAGACCGCGCGCGTGGCCGTGAACTGGATCGAGCGGGGAGCCAGGGCCGATCTGCGGATCAGCTATGGCGGGGTTGCCCCTTGCATGGTGCGCGGGCGCTCGGGGCATATCCAGCAGGTGTTGATGAACCTCGTGCAGAACGCCGTCGATGCGATGGAAGGGATGGATGACCCCGCGCTGCGCCTTGATCTGCACTACGAGGGCGCGCGTGCCGTGCTGGAAATTCGCGATACCGGGCCGGGGATTCCGGCGGCCGAAGCGCAGGCGATTTTCGATCCGTTCTTCACCACCAAGGCGGTGGGCAAGGGCACCGGGCTGGGCCTGTCGATTTCGCACAAGATCGTCGAGGAACACGGCGGCACGCTGGAACTGGTCGAGCGGGCGGGGCCGGGGGCCTGTTTCCGGCTGAGCCTGCCGAGGGGGGGGACTGCATGAACATCCTGTGGTTGCAATCGGGGGGGTGCGGTGGCTGCACCATGTCGCTTTTATGTGCCGAGGACCCCAATGTGCTGGCGCTGCTGGAGGGCGCGGGGCTGGACTTTCTCTGGCATCCGACGCTGAGCGAGATGACCGGTGCGCCGGTGCGGGTGATGCTGGAGGATATTCGCGCAGGCAGGCAGGTGCTCGATATTCTCTGCATCGAGGGCTCGATCCTGCGCGGGCCGAATGGCACCGGGCGGTTTCACATGCTGGCGGGCACCGGGCGCTCGATGCTCGAGTGGCTGCGCGACCTGGCACCGCGCGCGGACCATGTCGTGGCGGTGGGCACCTGCGCCACTTATGGCGGCGTGACCTCGGCGGGCGAGAACCCCGCCGATGCCGTGGGCGTGCAATATGACGGGATGCATCCGGGCGGTGCGCTGGCCGATGATTTCCGGTCGCGCGCGGGCCTGCCGGTGATCAACGTGGCGGGCTGCCCCACGCATCCCGACTGGGTGACCGAGACGTTGTTGATGCTGGCGGCGGGCGAGATGCGCGCCGACATGCTCGACGGCTATGGCAGGCCGCGCTTTTACGCCGATCACCTGGTGCATCATGCCTGCCCCAAGAATGAATTCTACGAATACAAGGCCAGCGCCAGAACCCTTTCGCAGATGGGTTGCATGATGGAGCATCTGGGCTGCGTCGGCACGCAGGCGGTGGGCGATTGCAATATTCGCGGCTGGAATGGCGAGGGCAGTTGCACGCGCGCGGGATACCCCTGCATCAACTGCACCGCGCCCGAATTCGAGGAGCCGGGCCACGGCTTTGCCGAGACGCCGAAATTCGCAGGTATCCCGGTGGGCCTGCCCTCGGACATGCCCAAGGCCTGGTTCATGGCGCTGGCGAGCCTGTCGAAGGCCGCCACGCCGCCGCGCATCGCGCAAAATGCCTTGGCCGACCGGATCACCGTGCCCCCCAGCCTCAAGAAGCCCCGGTCATGAGCGAGGCACAGCTTCTGGTCGGGCCGTTCAACCGGGTCGAGGGCGATCTTGAAATCCGTCTGGATGTGGCGGGGGGCCGGGTGCGCGCGGCTTGGGTCAACTCGCCGCTCTTTCGCGGGTTCGAGCGGATGCTCTTGGGCAAGGGGGCGATGGATGCGCTGACCATCACGCCACGCATTTGCGGCATCTGCTCGATCAGCCAGTCGGCGGCGGCGGCGCGGGCCTTGGCAGAAGCGGCAGGCGTGGTGCCCGCGCCCGAGGGGGAAAAGGTGGCGGCGCTGTTGCATATGGTCGAAAATCAGGCCGATCACATGACCCATTTCAACCTCTTCTTCATGCCTGATTTCGCACGGGAGGTTTACGCGGGGCGGCGCTGGCACGCCCGCGCGGTGGCGCGGTTCATGGCGATGAAGGGCTCGGCCCTGCATGGCGCGATTGAGGCGCGGGCGCGGCTTTTGCATATCGTCGGGCTGTTGGGGGGCAAGTGGCCGCACACGTTGGCGATTCAGCCCGGAGGCGTCACGCGCGCGCCGTCGCTGCGCGACAAGCTGCGGATGCAGGCCAGTTTGCGCGCGTTTCGCGCCTATCTGGAGGCCGAGATGTTCGGCGCGCCGCTGGAGGATTTTATCGCGATCGACAGCGTCGCGGGGCTGGAGGCGTGGGGCCGGGGCGATCTGGCGCTCTTTGCCGAGATCGCCGCCGACCTTGATCTGGCGGGGATGGGGCGCGGCTCGGGGCGCTATCTGTCCTACGGGGCCTATCCCACGGCGGCGGGTTTTGTGTTTGGCCGGGGCATCTGGGCCGGGGGCGCGGCGGGCGCACTTGATCCCGCGCTGATCGCCGAGGATCTGAGCCATGCCTGGATGCTGGGCGAGGCGGCGCATCCGGAGGCGGGGCAGACCCTGCCCGACGAGGCGATGCGCGACCCCGGCTATAGCTGGTGCAAGGCCCCGCGTCTGGCGGGGCTGGGCTATGAGACCGGCGCGCTGGCGCGGCAGGTGGTGGACGGGCACCCCCTGGCGCGGGCGCTGGCGGGTGAGGGCGGGGTGCGGGCGCGCATTGTCGGGCGGCTTCTGGAGATTGCGCGCACGCAAGTGTTGATGGAAGAGTTGCTCGCCGGGATTGATCCTGCGGCAAGGTTCATGGCCGATTGGGCCGCGCCCGTGGACGGGACGGGCGCGGGGCTGGTGGAGGCGGCGCGCGGCGCGCTGGGTCATTGGTGCCGGATCGAGGGCGGGCGCATCGCCGCCTGGCAGATCATCGCGCCGACGACGTGGAATTTCAGCCCGCGCGACGCGGGTGGCGTGCCGGGGCCATTGGAGGCGGCGCTTGTGGGAGCAGAGGTGCGGCCGGGCGAGGACACGCCGATTGCAGTGCAGCATATCGTGCGCAGTTTCGATCCCTGCATGGTCTGCACGGTGCATTGATGGGCGCGCGTGCGGCCACGCGACAAGGGGGCGCTGCCCCCGTCGCCGTTCCGGCGACTCCCCCGGAGTATTTGAGCCAAGAAGACGCCGGGCGCGATGGTTGAGGGCTGGCGTATCCGGGTGCGGGGGCAGGTGCAGGGGGTGGGGTTTCGGCCCCATATCTGGCAACTCGCGCGCGAGATGGGGCTGCGCGGGCGGGTGCTCAACGATCCCGAAGGGGTGTTGATCGAGGCGGCGGGCGACGATCTGGCGGGGTTTGTCGCGGCCATTGCGCAGCGCGCGCCGGTTCTGGCGCGGGTCGATGCGGTGACGCATGAGGGGGGCGTGTTCGATCTGCCCGAGGGGTTCGAGATCGCACCGAGCCGGGGGCAGGGGGCCGAGACGCGGGTGACGCCGGATGCGGCGAGTTGCGCCGATTGCGTGGCAGAGATTTTCGCGCCGGGGCGCCGGCAGGGCTATGCCTTTACCAATTGCACCCATTGCGGGCCCCGATTCACGATTTTGCAGGGTCTGCCCTATGACCGGGCGCGCACCACGATGGCGGATTTTCCGATGTGCGCCGCCTGTCGGGCGGAGTATGAGAACCCCGCCGACCGGCGGTTTCATGCGCAGCCCGTGGCCTGCCCCGACTGCGGCCCGAGGATTTGGCTGGAGCCGGGGGGCGGGGATGCCATTGCGGGCACGGTGGCGGTGCTGCGGGCCGGGGGAATTGTCGCGGTGAAGGGGCTGGGCGGGTTTCACCTCGCTTGCGATGCGGGCAATAGCGAGGCGGTGGCGCTGTTGCGCGCGCGCAAGCGGCGGCCCGGCAAACCCTTTGCGCTGATGGGAACGGTGGAGATGATCCGCGCCGCCTGCGCGGTATCGGCGGAGGAAGAGGCGCAGCTCGGTGATCCCGCCGCGCCGATCGTGTTGTTGCGCAAGGCGGCGGAGGTGCTGCCCGATTGCGTGGCACCGGGGCAGGCGGTGCTCGGTTGGATGCTGCCCTATACGCCGCTGCATCATCTCTTGATCGCGGCGATGGGGGGGCCGCTGGTGATGACCTCCGGCAATCTTTCGGGCGAGCCGCAGGTGATCGGCAACGCCGAGGCGCGCGACAAGCTGGGCGGGTTTGCCGATGCCTTTCTCATGCATGACCGCGAGATCGCGCGCCGCCTTGATGACAGCGTGGAGCGCGCGCACCCGCCGATGATCCTGCGCCGGGCGCGGGGGCGGGTGCCGGGCACGCTGCCCTTGCCCGATGGCTTCGGCGATGCGCCGCAGGTTCTGGCCTATGGCGGGCAGATGAAGGCGGCGATGTGCCTCTTGAAGAACGGTCAGGCGCTTCTGGGGCATCATCTGGGAGAGTTGGACGAGGCGCAGACATGGGAGGCGTTTCTGGCGGCGGAGCGGGATTATGCCGCGCTGTTTGACCATGTGCCCGCGTTAGTGGCGTGTGACATGCACCCCGGATACCGCGCGACGCAGGCGGCCCATGCGCGGGGCCTGCCGGTGGTGGAGGTGCAGCACCATCATGCCCATATGGCTGCCTGCATGGCCGAGAATGGCTGGCCGCTGGGTGCAGGTAAGGTGGCGGGGATCGTGCTGGATGGGCTGGGCCTTGGCCCCGACGGGACGGTCTGGGGCGGCGAGGTGCTGCTTGGCGATTACCTGGGGGTCGAGCGGCGCGGCTGGCTGAGCCCGGTGGCGATGCCGGGGGGCGACATGGCAAGCCGCGAGCCGTGGCGCAATGCGCTGGCGCAATTGGATGCGGCGGGGCTGAGCGACGTGGCCGATGGGATGTTTGGCGGGCGGCCGCTGACGCTGTTGCGGCAGGCGGTGCGGGCGGGGGTGAATGCGCCGCTGACCTCTTCGGCTGGGCGGCTTTTCGATGCCTTTGCCGCCGTGCTGGGCTTTGCCGGTGCGCAATCCTATGAGGGCGAGGCGGCGATGGGGCTGGAGGCGCGCGCGCTCCCCGATGGCGTGGCCTATCCGCTGGGGGGCACGGAGGGTGTCATCGAGACCGGCCCGCTCTGGCAGGCATGGGCGCAGGACCGCGCGGCGGGGGTGGCGGCAGAGGTGATGGCGGGGCGATTTCATGCCGGGCTGGCGGCGGCATTCTCGGGCCGCGCGCGGGCGCTGGTGGAAAGCGGCGCGGCAGAGGCGGTGGCGCTCTCGGGGGGGTGTTTCCAGAATGCGCTGCTGCTGGAATTGACCCTCGCGGCGCTGGGCGATCTGCCGGTGCTGATCCACCGCAAGGTGCCTGCCAATGATGGCGGTCTGGCGCTGGGGCAGGCGGTGGTTGCGGCGGCACGGGCGGTAAGCGGCTGACCGGTTGCGGCGATGGGGCGGTAAGCGACTGGCCGGTGCGGGTGCTGCTCATAGGCGCAAACCGCTGACAAGCCAATGATTTCATTTCTATTTATTGTGCTGGCGGCGGAGGCGTCTTTTCTTGGACAGGGGGCGCGCGCCTTGGTCTGATACCTCTTGAGGGGATGTATACGCTTGCATCCCGAGGCGAAGACCGAGGGAGGACCAGCCTTGAGCCAGATCGAAACCTTCTATGACGTGATGCGCAGGCAGGGAATTACCCGGCGCAGTTTCATGAAATATTGCTCGCTCACGGCCTCGGCGCTGGGCCTCGGCCCGGCCTTTGTGCCGCGCATCGCCCACGCGATGGAGACCAAGCCGCGCACGCCGGTGATCTGGGTGCATGGGCTGGAATGCACCTGCTGCTCGGAGAGTTTCATCCGCTCGGCGCATCCCTTGGCCAAGGATGTGGTGCTGTCGATGATCTCGCTCGATTACGACGATACGTTGATGGCCGCCGCCGGGCATCAGGCCGAGGCGGCACTGGAGGACACGATCCGGCGCTACAAGGGCAATTACATTCTGGCGGTCGAGGGCAACCCGCCGCTCAACGAGGACGGGATGTATTGCATTATCGGCGGCAAGCCCTTTGTCGAGCAGTTGCGCCATGCCGCCAAGGACGCCAAGGCGATCATAAGCTGGGGGGCCTGCGCGTCCTATGGCTGCGTGCAGGCCGCCAAGCCCAACCCGACGCGGGCCACGCCGGTGCACAAGGTCATCACCGACAAGCCGATCATCAAGGTGCCGGGCTGCCCGCCGATTGCCGAGGTGATGACCGGGGTTATCACCTATATGCTGACCTTTGACCGCCTGCCCGAGTTGGACCGGCAGGGGCGGCCGACGATGTTTTACGGTCAGCGTATTCATGACAAGTGCTATCGTCGGCCGCATTTCGATGCCGGGCAGTTCGTCGAGCAATGGGACGACGACAATGCGCGCAAGGGCTATTGCCTCTACAAGATGGGGTGCAAGGGGCCGACCACCTATAACGCCTGTTCCACCGTGCGCTGGAACGAGGGGGTGAGTTTCCCCATCCAGTCGGGCCACGGCTGTATCGGCTGTTCCGAGGACGGGTTCTGGGATCAGGGCAGTTTCTACGACCGGGTGACGGACCTCACGCAATTCGGCGTCGAGGCCAATGCCGATCGCGTGGGCATGGCCGCCGCCGGTGTGGTGGGCGGTGCCGTGGCGGTTCACGCCGCCGTCTCGGCGCTCAAGGCCGCGCAGCGCAAGACCCAGACCCAACCCAGCAAAGAGGAGGCATAAGCCATGAGCATGACCCCGAACGGCTTTGACCTCGACAATACCGGCCGCCGCATCGTCGTCGATCCGGTGACGCGGATCGAGGGGCATATGCGCTGCGAGGTGAACGTCGATGATGAGGGCGTGATCCGCAACGCGGTCTCGACCGGCACCATGTGGCGGGGGCTGGAGGTGATCCTCAAGGGCCGCGATCCGCGCGACGCCTGGGCCTTTACCGAGCGGATTTGCGGGGTCTGCACCGGCACGCACGCGTTAACGAGCGTGCGCGCGGTCGAGGATGCGCTGGGCATCACCATCCCCGAAAATGCCAATTCCATCCGCAATATCATGCAGTTGAACCTGGAAATCCACGATCACATCGTGCATTTCTATCACCTGCACGCGCTCGACTGGGTGAACCCCGTGAACGCGCTCCGGGCCGATCCCAAGGCCACCAGCGAATTGCAGCAGGCGGTGAGCCCGTCGCATCCGCTGTCAAGCCCCGGCTATTTCCGCGATGTGCAGAACCGGCTCAAGAAATTCGTCGAAAGCGGGCAGCTTGGCCTGTTCAAGAACGGCTATTGGGACAATCCCGCCTATCTCTTGCCGCCCGAGGCGGATCTGATGGCGACGACGCATTACCTTGAGGCGCTTGATCTGCAAAAGGAGATCGTCAAGGTTCACACCATCTTTGGCGGCAAGAACCCGCATCCCAACTGGCTGGTGGGCGGCGTGCCCTGTCCGATCAACGTGCATTCCACCGGGGCGGTGGGCGCGATCAACATGGAGCGGCTGAATATGGTCAGCTCCATCATCGAGCAGTGCATCACCTTCAACAAGAATGTCTATCTGCCCGACGTTATCGCCATTGGCGGCTTTTACAAGGGTTGGCTGCATGGCGGCGGGCTGTCGGGAAAATCGGTGCTAGCCTATGGCGATATCCCTGAAAATGCCAATGATTTTTCGGCTGGGAACCTGCATCTGCCGCGCGGCGCGATCATCAATGGCAACCTGGGCGAGGTGCACGAGGTTGATGTGCGCGACCCCGAGCAGATTCAGGAATTCGTCGATCATAGTTGGTATCGCTATGGCGAGCCGGGCCGCGGTCTGCACCCTTGGGATGGCGAAACGCAGGCCAATTACGAGCTTGGCCCCAACGCCAAGGGCACGCGCACCAATATCGAAGAGATCGACGAGGCGGCGAAATACAGCTGGATCAAGGCGCCGCGCTGGAAGGGGCATGCGATGGAGGTGGGGCCGCTCGCGCGCTATGTCGTGGGCTATGCGCAGGGGCACGAGGACATTCGCAACCAGGTGGATGGTCTCTTGCGGGCGCTTGATGTGCCGTTCGACGCGATCTTCTCGACGCTGGGGCGCACCGCCGCGCGGGCGCTTGAGAGCGAATATTGCGGGCGGCTGCAAAAGCATTTCTTTGACAAGCTGGTGCAAAACATCAAGAACGGCGATGAGAGCACCGCCAATATCGCCAAATGGGATCCCTCTACCTGGCCCAAGGAGGCCAAGGGCGTGGGCATGACCGAGGCCCCGCGCGGCGCGCTTGGCCACTGGATCAGGATCAAGGAGGGCCGCATCGAGAATTATCAATGCGTGGTGCCGACCACCTGGAACGGCTCGCCCCGCGACACCGCCGGAAATATCGGTGCGTTCGAGGCGTCGCTGATGAACACACCGATGGAGCGCCCCGAGGAGCCGGTGGAGATCCTGCGCACGCTGCACAGTTTCGATCCGTGTCTGGCCTGCTCGACGCATGTAATGTCGCCCGAGGGCGAGGAACTGACCACCGTAAAGGTGCGCTAAGGGAGGAATGCTGATGAGGAAACGTAACGTTCTGATCGTCTCGGGGGTGCTCTCGGCACTTGCGGCCCCGGCGCTGGCTCATTCAGGGCATGGCGAAACTTCGGGGCTCATAGCGGGGCTGATGCATCCGGTGCTGGGCCCCGACCACCTGCTGGCGATGCTGGCGGTTGGGCTCTGGTCCGGCTTCGTGCTGCCGCGCCGGTTCTGGCTGGGGGCGGTGGTATTCATGACAGCGATGGCAGCGGGGGCCGGCCTTTCATGGGCTGGTCTTGACTATCCGATGGTGGAACCGATGATCGTCCTGTCGGTCGTGCTGTTCGGTTTCCTGACGCTGGTCTCGCGGCGTGGGCAGCCCGACCGGCTGACCCTTGCCTCATTGATCGTGATCGGCGTCTTTGCCTCTGCGCATGGCCACGCACATGCGACCGAGGCCGCAGGCAATAATGCGCTTGCCTATCTCGCGGGGTTTCTGGTGGCCACCGGGGGGCTTCACTTGGCGGGCATAGCCCTCGCGCACGCGGTGGCCGCACAACCCCTGGCACAGCGGATCATGGGTGGAGGCATTGCCGCCTCGGGCCTGTGGCTCGCGTTCGGATAAGGGATGATGCAATGAACAACGGCACCCAAACCGGCCTCGTCGACGCCGACGCGGGCGATCTCGCCACCGTCGCGCGGCAGACGAGCGTTTATGTCTACGAGGTGCCGGTGCGGCTCTGGCACTGGATCAATGCGCTGGCGATCCTGACGCTGGCGCTGACCGGCTATTTCATCGGCGCGCCGCCGCCTTCGATGCAGATCGGCGAGGCGGCGCATCAATTCGTGTTCGGCTATATCCGGTTCGCGCATTTCGCGGCGGGCTGGATTCTCGTCATCGGGTTTCTGGGGCGCATCTACTGGGCGATTTTCGGCAATCACCATGCGCGGCAGTTGTTCTATGTGCCGATCTGGCGGGGCGCGTGGTGGCGCGAGGTGTTTTTCGAGGTGCGTTGGTATCTGTTTCTGGAAGCTGCCCCCAAGAAATACGTGGGCCACAACCCGCTGGCCCAACTGGCGATGTTTCTCTTCATCACGCTCGGTGTGTCGTTCATGATCGTCACCGGCCTTGCGCTCTATTCCGAGGGGCTGGGCAAGGACAGCCTGCTTTACGCGCTCTTTGGCTGGGTGTTCACCCTCTTTGGCAACAACCCGCATATCGTGCATACCTATCATCACCTCGGCATGTGGTGGATCGTGATCTTCATGATCGTGCATATCTACGTGGCGATCCGCGAGGATATCATGAGCCGCCAATCCATCGTCTCGACGATGATTTCGGGCACGCGGACCTTCAAGGACGATCTGCCGGACTGATCGGCGGGTCTCCAATCGGGCGGGACTCGAAAGGCGGGCGTGCAGCCCGCCTTTTTGTTTGGTCGTTTGCCTTTCATATTTTACAAAAGTGGAAGGTAACATGGCATTCGCCGTGCGGTTCTTTGGCATATTGCGGTTTAAATACCTGTTTAATAATGATTTTTTATCCTGGTGTCCGGGGCGGTTTTCGGTGTTCATCGGCATGCCAAAGCGGCCATTCTTCTGGCAGGGATCGCATTCGCGCATGGAGGAGGAGACATGCAGCCAAGCGTATTGATACTGGGCATCGGAAACGTGCTCTGGGCCGATGAGGGGTTTGGCGTGCGCTGTGTCGAGCGGCTGGCGGCGCGCTGGTCCTTCGGGCCGGGGGTGACGGTGCTCGATGGCGGCACGCGGGGGCTGTATCTGCTGCCGTTCATGGAGGCCGCCGACCGGCTGATCGTGTTCGATGCGGTTGATTACGGGCTGGTCCCCGGCACGCTGAAAATCGTCGAGGATGACGCCGTGCCCGCCTTCCTGGGCGCGAAAAAGATGAGCCTGCACCAGACCGGGTTTCAGGACGTGATCGCCACCGCGCAACTGATGGGCTACTGCCCCGAGCGCCTCATGCTCATTGGCTGTCAGCCCGAGGAGTTGGAGGATTACGGCGGCGGGTTGCGCGCTGTCGTGGCCGCGCAGATCGACCCCGCCATTGACGTGGCACTGGCGCGGCTGCGGGATTGGGGCGTGACGATGCACCCCGGCGCAAGCGATGCGAGGTTCCTGGCCGATCCGTCGATCCGGCAGGACGCCTATGAGACAGGCCGCCCGAGCGCCGAGGCGGCGTGCCGGGTGGGCGATGCGCGCTTCCTGCCGGGCGAGGGCTAGGCCATGTGCGTGGGCATTCCGATGCAGGTGCTGTCGGTCGACGGGATCGCCGCGCGCGCCACCGATGGTGTGGATGAGACGCTGATTGATCTGACGCTAACCGGCGCGGTCGCCCCCGGCACCTGGGTTCTGACCCATCTGGGGGCGGCGCGCGAGGTGCTGGACGAGGCCGAGGCGCAGAAGATCGCCGCCGCCCTGCGCGCGCTCCGATCCATCATGGCGGGGGGCGGGGCGGGCGATGCCTTCGCCGATCTGGAGGCGCGCGCGCCCGCCCTGCCGCCGCATCTGCACGCCGCCCGCGCCGCAGGCAAGAGCATTGGATAGAGAGGCAGACGCCATGACACATCCGTTGATCGACCGGCTGAGCGCCGAATTGGGCTGGCCCCGTCTGGAAAGCCACGACGCCCTTGCCGCCTTCACCGCGCGCGAGGGGGTGCATGTGCTGTTCGTGCCCGGCGATCCCGCGCGCAACCTGGAAAGCGCCGATGTGGCGGTGATCCTGCCCGAATTGCGCATGGCCTTTCAGGGCCGGTTCGATTGCGCCGTGGTGGGCGATGCCATCGAGGCGGACTTGCGCGAGGCGACGCGCGTGCTCAAGACGCCGAGCCTGATCTTCTACCGTGCGGGCGAGGTGATCGGCGCGATCCCCAAGGTGCGCGACTGGGACGACTACATGACCCGGATCACGCAGATCCTGAGCCGCAGCAACGCCGCCTGAGGAGGGCACGACATGGTCAGCAACTTTCACCTGCCCCCCACCGGTTTCGGCCCCGGATCGCAGCCGCCGGGCGAGGAGGGCGAGGCGCTCGAATACCTGCCGATGCCGCAGGACATGCGCGCCTATTCCCCGCATCTGCCCGAGGTCGAGGTGGATGAGACGCTTGCCCCCGCGCTCGATCTCTTGCGCGACATTGCCCATGCCGCCGAGGCCTGCGGGCAGGACGGGGTCAACCGGCGGTTCGATCTGGCGGGGCTCGATGCCGCCAATCGCGCGCTCATTGCCGAGACGATGGGCGCGGGCGAGGTGGCGGTGAAAATCCACGACATCCCGGCGATTGCCGTGCAGGAAAGCGTCTTTGCCGGGGTCTGGGGGCTGAAGGGCGCGGGCGTGGACGCCATCGAGGTGGGGCCTGTGCCCGCGCAGGCGCTGGCCCGTGCCTTTGCGCCGCGCCGGGCAGGGGAGCAGGTGCCGCGCCGGGCAGGGGAGCAGGTGCCGCGCAACGCGCAGGTGGTGAACGCGCCGCCGCTTCTGGTGGAGTTGCAGGACAAATCGGCGCAATTCGCGCCGGGTGGCGCGGCGCATGTCGTCAACCTGACGCTGCTGCCCCATACCGAGGCCGATCTGGACTGGCTCGATGCGGCGCTCGGCCAGGGATCGGTCGATATCCTGTCGCGCGGCTATGGCAATTGCCGGATCACCGCCACCGCGCTCAATCATGTCTGGCGGGTGCGGTTCTACAATTCGATGGATGTGCTTATCCTCGACACGTTCGAGGTGACGGCAATGCCCGAGGTGGCGCTGGCCGCCCCCGAAGACCTGACCGACAGCGGCGGTCGGATTCTCGAAGTTCTGGAGGCGATCCGATGAGCGGGTTCGAGGGGTCCTATCTGGGGGCCAATGACAGGATCAGCCCGCAGGCGGTGATGGAATGCAAGATTTGCTGGACGCCCTATGATCCGGCAGAGGGCGATGACACCCGGCAGATCGACCCCGGAACGCCGTTTGCGGCGCTGCCCGAGGACTGGAAATGCCCCAATTGCGACGCGCCGAAAGAGCAATTCCTTGTGAATGACGACCCCGGCAGCGGGGCCTTGGCCGAGGCCGCGATGATCGGGGCGAGGACACAGGCGCTGGTCACGGATTTCACCGAGGTCTGGCATGGCAAGATGCGCGACCTGCCGATGGTCAACGCGCTGCTGCATGTGCAGGCGGTGGGGTTTCAACTGCACGAGGGGCGGCCTTTGGGCGTGCTGATTTCGCCTTGGTTCATGAACCTTGTTATGCTTCCGGCGGAGGGCGAGGATTGGTCAGCCCTCGTGCCCGGTGCAAAGGAGGTGATCGGCTTTGCCTCGGGCGAGTATGAATTCATCCATAACGTGCGCGAGACGGTGGGCGGCTACAAGGCGTGCTCGCTGTTCTCGCCGATGGGCGAGTTTCGCACGCAGGCGCAGGCGGTCGATGTGGCGCGCGCGGTGATGGTGGCGCTCTTTCAGGACGAACACCGCGCCGGGACCGACCGCGCCGCCGATATTCGCGCCGCGCGCGAGGCCGAGATGGCGGCGCTGGAGGCCCCCGACGAGGCCTTGCCCGAGGCCCCGACCCGGCGGCAGGTGATTTCCGCCGGGTTGGCAGGCGAGGGTTAGGGCGATGCTGGACCACGACCGGGATGTGAACGGCTTGCGCGCGGTGCCGGCAGCACCCGTGCCGCTGGCGCACCTGGTCGAGGGGCGCGGCGTGGAGGAGGTGGCAGAGCTTGTGCCGCGCCTGTTCAACCTGTGCCGGGAGGCGCAGACGGTGGCGCTGCGCATGGCGCTGGGCTTGCCGGTCGCGGACCACGCGGCGCTCGGGGCCGAGATCGCGCGCGACCATGCGTTGAAGCTGAACGTGATCTGGCCGCTGCGGTTGGGCCTGCCCGCGCGGGCGGGGCGAGGGGCGGATGTGCTGGGCAGTGCTTTTCCCGGCGATGCAGAAGCGTTCGCGCGCTATGTGCAGGGCGAGGCGGGGATCGGGCCACTCTTGCGCGCAGTGGCGGCGCGGTTCGGGCCGGGCGAGGGGGTTTGTGGCGTTTTGCCCGCGGTCACGCCCGACAGTATTCTTGCCGTGACCGCGCAGGAGAATTCCATCGCCGCGCGGCATCTGGATCACCCGGTGATGCGCCATGTCGAGGCGCAATACGGGCGCGGGCCGCTCTGGCGGGTGGTGGCGCGGGCGATTGACCTGGAGGCGGCGGTGCATGGGCGTTTGCCCAGCCCCCGCCTGACCGCCGAGGGCGTCGCGGTGGTGCCCGCCGCGCGCGGGCTTTACGCGGTGCGGGCCAAGGTGGGGCAGGGCCGTGTCATCCGCCTTGAGCGGATGACCCCCACCGATCACCTGCTGGCCCCCGGCGGCATCATGGCACAGGCGCTTACCAGCCTGCCGTGCGCCAGACATGCTCTGGCGGGGCTCATGGTCGATCTGCTCGATCCCTGCACGCCGGTCACGCTGGAGGGGCGCGCGCATGCATGAAATGTCGCTGGCCGAGGGCATCCGTCGGGTGATCGAGGATCAGGCCCGCGCGCACGGGTTCGCGCGGGTCACGGTGCTGCGGGTCGAGATCGGGCGCTTTGCCTGCGTCGAGAAACCGGCGCTGGAATTCGCCTTTGACGTGGTGATGCGCGGGAGTGTGGCCGAGGGGGCGCGGCTGGAGATGATCGACCTGCCCGGTCGGGCGATGTGTTACGATTGCATGGCCGAGGTCGAGATTGCCGAGCGGCTTGACCCTTGCCCCGATTGTGGTGGCGGGCGGTTGATGCCGGTGACGGGCGATGAAATGCGGATCAAGGATATGGAGGTGATCTGATGTGCAATGTATGCGGATGCGGGACGGGATCGGTCGAGGGGCATGGTCACGACCACGACCATCACCACGCTCATCACCACGATCACGGTGGTGGTCATGGCGGCGATCTGCATTTCGGCCACGGCGCGGCGGGGGTCGAGGTGGCGGGGATGTCGCAGGCGCGGCTGATCGAGATCGAGACCGATATCCTGTCGAAGAACGACCGCCATGCCGCCGCCAATCGGGCGCGGCTGGCGGCGCTTGGCACCTTCGCGATCAACCTCGTCTCGTCACCGGGATCGGGCAAGACCACGCTTTTGTGCCGGACCATCGAGGCGCTGGGCGCGCAGCCGCTGGCGGTGATCGAGGGCGATCAGCAGACCGCCAACGATGCCGACCGCATCCGCGCCACCGGCGCGCAGGCGGTGCAGGTCAATACCGGCAAGGGCTGTCATCTGGATGGGCATATGGTGGGCCATGCGATGGACCATCTCGATATCGCGCCCGCCTCGCTGCTCTTTATCGAGAACGTCGGCAACCTGGTCTGCCCCGCCGCTTTTGATCTGGGCGAGGATTGCAAGGTGGCGATCCTGAGCGTGACCGAGGGCGAGGACAAGCCGTTGAAATATCCCGACATGTTCACCGCCTCGCGGCTGGCGCTCCTCAACAAGGTCGATCTCGCGCCCTATTGCGATGTCGATCTGGACCTCATCGAGGCCAACCTGCGCCGCGTCAATCCGGGGCTGGAGGTGATCCGCGTCTCGGCCAGGACCGGCGAGGGGATGGAAAGCTGGCTGAACTGGCTGCAAGGATCGCGGCTGCGCAAATCCGCCCGCGCGGTGGCGGAATAGGCGATGGCCGAGACGCTGCCCACCCTTCTCTTGGTCGATGACGAGGCGCATTCGCTCAACGCCATGCGCATGGCGCTGGAGGATGAGTTCGACTGCCTGACCGCGCCGGATGCCGGGGCGGCGGCGCGGCTGATGGAAGAGCATGACGTTCAGGTGATCTTTTGCGATCAGCGGATGCCGGGGCGCAGCGGTGTCGAGTTTCTCACCGAGATGCGCGACCGATGGCCCGAGGCGGTGCGCATCATCATCACCGGCTTTACCGAAACCAATGACATGATTGCGGCGATCAACGAGGCGGGGATCTATCAGTTCGTGACCAAGCCCTGGCATCCCGATCACCTGCTGATGACCGCCAAGAACGCCGCCGACCTGTTTCGCCTCAACCGCGAACATGCGCGGATGTCGCTGGAAATGCGCTATCTGGCGCGCAATGTCGAAACCCGGCTGGAAGAGCAGCGCCGCGCGCTGCGCGAGGGGCTGGGGTTCGAAAATGTGTTGCGTGCCTCCAACTCGCCGCTGAACGCGGTGATCGCGCAGGCGCGGCAATATGCCAGTTTCGATGTGCCGGTGTTGCTCACCGGTGAGGCGGGCACCGGCAAGGCGGCGCTGGCGCGGGCGATGCATTACGGCTCCTTGCGCGCCGACCGGCCGTTTCAGGAGATCGACTGCACCGGGGTCGATGACGATATCCTTGAAATCGAGCTTTTCGGCGCGCGGCGGGGGGCTGTCGCGGGGCTTCAGACCGCCAAGATAGGGCTGGTGCAAAAGGCGGATCGGGGCACGCTTTTTCTCAACGGTCTGGCGGGGCTGAGCCCGCGGATGCAGCTTGCGCTGTTGCGGGTGGCGCGGGATGGCGCGTTTCGCCCGCTGGGCGGGCACGAGATGCAACGGGTCGATCTGCGCCTGTTGGGCGGGGCGGACCGCGATTTGCGCGCCGAGGTGGCCGAGGGGCGGTTTCGCGCCGATCTTTACCATGCGCTGGCGCGGACCACGCTGGAGGTGCCGCCGCTGCGCGCGCGGCCGGGCGATCTGGGGGTGCTGGCGCAGAGCCTGCTGCTGGAGGCGGCAGCAGCGCATGGCAAGCCGGTGCATGGCCTGTCGGAGGATGCGATCCGGTTCCTGGCGGGTTATGACTGGCCCGGCAACCTGCGCGAGCTGGAAAACGAGGTCACGCGGATGCTGATCTTTTCGCAGGATGCGGTGCTGGGGCCGGAGCTTATCTCGCGCCATATCCTGCAGGCGGTGCCGGGCGAACGCTGCGATCCGGCGCTGGATGCGGTGCTGACGGGGCGCGGCCCGCTCAAGGACCGGGTGGAAGAGGTCGAGGCGCGTATCCTGCGCGAGACCCTGACCCGGCTGAAATGGAACAAGAGCCGCGCGGCGGAGGAGCTTGGCCTGAGCCGGGTGGGGCTGCGCGCCAAGATCGACCGCTACGGCATCGACGCGCCGGGCAGGCAAAGCCAAACAGAGGAGGAGTAACCATGTGTCTGGGCATACCGGGCCGCATCGTCGCGGTGACAAACCATGAGCGGATGATGGCGATGGCCGAGGTCTCGGGCGTGCGCCGCGAGGTCAGCATCGCCTGCATCGCGCAGGGGCCGCTTGAGGATCTCGTGGGGCAATGGGCGCTGATCCACGTGGGCTTTGCCATGGCGGTGATCGACGAGGACGAGGCCGCCAAGACGCTAGAGGCGCTGCGCGGTCTGGGCGAGGCGCAGGAAACGCTTGAGGCGATGGCGGCGGGTGATGCCGCATTGGAGGGGCAGCCATGAAATATGCAGATGAATTCCGCGACCCCAAGGCCGCGCGCGCCCTGCTGGAGCGTATTGCGGCGGTGACCGCCGAGATCGGCGCTACGGCGGAAAACCCCACGCGGATCATGGAGATTTGCGGCGGCCATACCCATGCGATCTTTCGCTATGGGCTCGACAAGCTGGTGCCCGAGGGGATCGAGTTCATCCACGGCCCCGGCTGCCCGGTCTGCGTGCTGCCGATGGCGCGGGTGGATGAATGCGTGGAACTGGCCGAGGATCCGCGCGTCATCTTTACCACCTTCGGCGATGCGATGCGGGTGCCCGGAAGCCGCAAGAGCCTGCTTCAGGCCAAGGCCGATGGCGCTGATATCCGCATGGTCTATTCGCCGCTCGACGCGCTGGAAATCGCCCGGCGCAACCCCGCGCGCGAGGTGGTGTTTTTCGGTCTGGGGTTTGAGACCACGACCCCCTCGACGGCGCTGTCGATCCAGCAAGCGGCGCGCGAGGGGCTGGAAAATTTCAGCGTGTTCTGCAACCACATCACCGTGCCACCCCCCATCAAGGCGCTGCTCGATGACCCTTATATGCGGCTTGATGGCTTTGTCGGGCCGGGGCATGTGTCGATGGTGATCGGCATTCACCCTTATGATTTCATCGCCCGCGATTATGGCAAGCCGATCGTGGTGGCCGGGTTCGAGCCGCTCGATCTCTTGCAATCGGTGCTGATGGTGCTGGACCAGATCCGAGACGGGCGCGCCGAGGTGGAAAACCAGTATGCCCGCGTGGTGCCCGAGCATGGCAACCCGGTGAGCCTCGCCGCGATTGCCGATGTCTACACGCCGCGCCCCTCGTTCGAATGGCGCGGCCTGGGCGAGATCGACGCCAGCGGCCTGTGCATCCGCCCCGCCTATGCCGCCTATGACGCCGAGGTGAAAATCGGGATCGGCTACGGGGCGGGCAGCCGCAATGTGCCCGAGCCCGAGGGCTGCGCCTGCGGGGCGGTGATGACCGGGCGGATCAAGCCGGTCGCGTGCCCGCAATTCGGGCGCGGCTGCACGCCCGAGATGCCCCTGGGCGCGCTGATGGTCAGCTCGGAAGGGGCCTGTGCGGCCTATTACCAATATGGTGGCGCGCGGGCCGAGGCGGGGTAGGGGGCGCTGCCCCCGCGCCTTTGGCACCCCCCGGAGTATTTATGGAAAGATGATGACATGAGTTTGAGGGATACACGGGTCACGCTCGCGCATGGCGGTGGCGGCACGGCGATGCGCGATCTGATCGAGGAGGTGTTTACCTCCGTCTTCGCCCCCGAGTTGATGGAGGATCAGGCGCGGCTGATGGAGGCGGAGTTGCAGGTGCCGGGCGCGCGGCTCGCATTTACCACCGACAGTTTCGTGGTCGATCCGGTCGAGTTTCCGGGCGGCGATATCGGCAAGATCGCGGTCTGCGGCACGGTCAACGATCTGGTGGTGGGTGGCGCGCGGCCGCTCTGGCTGTCGGCGGCGTTCATCATCGAGGAGGGCACCGAGGTGGCGCTGTTGCGGCGCATCGTGGCCTCGATGCAGGCCGAGGCTGAGGCGGCGGGCGTGCGGATCGTGACCGGCGATACCAAGGTGGTCGGGCGCGGCATGGCCGACAAGGTATTCGTGACCACCGCAGGCGTGGGCGTGATCCCGCCGGGGCGCGATTTGCAGGCCGGGAATATCCGCGAGGGGGATGTGGTCATCGTCAACGGCGTGCTGGGCGATCACGGCGCGGCGATCCTGTCGGCGCGTGGCGATATGGCGTTGTCGCTGGATATCGTCTCGGATTGTCAGGGCTTGGGGCATCTGATGGAGGCGGTGCTGCGCGCCGCACCCGGCACCCGCGCCGCGCGGGATGCGACGCGGGGCGGGGTGTCCTCGGTGCTCAACGAATTGGCGGGGGCCGCAGGGCTTGGCATTGACATCGAAGAGGCCGCCGTGCCGCTGCGCAGCGAAGTCAGGGGCGTGTGCGAGATCCTCGGGCTGGACCCGCTTTACCTGGCGAATGAGGGGACCATGGTTGTGGTCGTGCCTGAGGATGAGGCCGAGGCGGCGCTTGCCGCGATGCGCGCACGGCCAGAGGGGCGCGCGGCGGTCGTGATCGGGCGGGTCACGGCGCGTCCGGGGGGACGGGTGGTCATGCGCACGCTGTTCGGCGGCGAACGCATCGTGGATATGCTGGTGGGCGAGCAATTGCCCCGCATATGCTAGAGCATGTTGCTCAAAAGTGGGAACCGGTTTTGAGCTTCTCGAACATGCTAAATCAATAAGTTAGAGCGTAGCGCGTGAATGCGAATGAACGCGACACGCTCTAGGCGCAAAACACGAGACTTGATCTGGCATTCCCGCTCTTGCCGGATATCATCCCGAGCACGAAGGGCCGCACGCGGACAGCCATCGTGAACAGGGCCCCGCAAATTTCCCCGAGGCCGAACCGGGTGAAAAGAGGCGGGGCGAGGGGCACGCCTGCTGGCGGTGTCAATAGCCCGCAAGTGAGGCGCACCGGGCGGTTGCACCCATGCGCCGCACGGGCGCGGGCATGAAAAGACCCGCCGCGCGTTGCGCGACGGGCCAGGCCCCATCCTTGCGGGGGATCGTGGTGTTACCTCGTTATGATTTCCGGCCCCATGAAGGTGTTGGGCAGGATGGTCGATATCCACGGGACGTAAGTTACGATGATAAGGAACACGAAGAGCACCGCAAGGAACGGCAGCGCCGCGCGCACCACCGCCATCATCGGCATCCCCGCCACGCCCGAGGTGACGAAGAGGTTGAGCCCGACAGGCGGCGTGATCATGCCGATTTCCATGTTGACCACCATGATGATGCCAAGGTGAATCGGGTCGATCCCCAGCTCCATCGCGATGGGAAACACCAGCGGTGCCACGATCACCAGAAGGCCCGACGGCTCCATGAATTGCCCGCCGATGAGCAGGATCACGTTGACCACGATGAGGAACATCACCGGGCCGAACCCCGCCGACAGCATCGCGTTGGCGATGGATTGCGGGATCTGCTCGTCGGTCAGCACATGTTTGAGGATGAGCGCGTTGGCGATCACGAAGAGGAGCGTGACGGTGAGCTTGCCCGCCTCGAAGAGCGTGCGCTTGGTGTCGGGGTGCACGAAGGCCGTGACCACCGCCCAGGGCTTGCGCAAGAGGCTCGTGTTGGCCCCCGCGCCGCTCGTGGCGAGCGGTCCCATGTCGCGGTAGATGAAGCAGGCGATGAAGAAGGAATAGACCGCTGCCACCGCCGCCGCCTCTGTCGGCGTGAAGATGCCGCCATAGATACCGCCCAGGATGATGACGATGAGAAACAGGCCCCAGCCCGCCTCGCGCCCCGAGGCCCAGATCTCGCCCCAGCCCTTCCATTCGCCCTTGGGCAGGTTGCGCACGCGGGCGATGACATAAATCGTCGTCATCAGCATGAAGCCCGCCAAGAGCCCCGGAATGACACCGGCAAGAAACATCCGCCCTACCGACACGTCGACCGACGCCGCATAGACCACCATCACGATCGACGGCGGGATGAGGATGCCCAACGTGCCCGCGTTACAGATGACGCCTGCGGCGAATTCCTTGGTATAGCCGACCTGCCGCATTCCCGCGATCACGATCGTGCCGATGGCCACCACGGTGGCGGGCGACGAGCCCGACAGCGCGGCGAACATCATGCAGGCAAACACCCCCGCGATGGCGAGCCCACCGGGCAGGTGCCCGACGCAGGCGATGGAAAAGCGGATGATCCGCTGTGCCACGCCGCCCGTCGTCATGAAGGCCGAGGCGAGGATGAAGAACGGGATCGCGAGCAGGGTGTAATGGCCCACGAAGGCCTCGAGCAGGGTGCCTGCCACCGAGGCCAGCGAGCTTTCGGAATAGATCAGCAGGAAGATCGTCGAGCTGAGCCCGAGCGACACCGCGATGGGCACGCCGATGAGCAGCAGGCCCACCACCATGGAGAAGAGAAACAGAACGTCCATCAGCGATTTCCTTTCGCGGCATCCTGCGCGGCGCTATGTTGCGCGGCCTCTTGCGCGTGGCCCGTGCGGATCTCGTCAAGCTCGTCCTCGACCTCGTGGCTGGCCACCAGCCGATCCACCTCGCCGCGCCAGACCGCCACCGCGACCTGTGCAAAGCGCAGCACCAGCAACAGCGCCGCCAGCGGCAGGATCGTGTAGGGCACGGCCTTGGGCAGTTTCTCGTAGCTTTCGCCGTAGTTTATGATATCTTCGAGAAAGCGGAACACGCCCACCATCGGCACGTCCTGCACCTCGTAAAAGCTTTGGCTGCGGGCCTCGAAATCAAACCCGGTCGGGATCCAGCGCCCCGAGGTGGGCGGCAGATCGACGAACACGGCCCAGTAATCGTAGCTGCCCTTGAGCAGCAGGAGCGAGAACAGCAGGCAGGCCGCGACCGAGATGAGCGCGAGGATGCGGCGGGTCGGCGGGGCGGTCAGGTTGAGGACCGCGTCCACGCCGAGATGGGCGTGTTTCTTGACCGCGTAGGACGCCCCCAAGAGTACCAGCCAGCCGAACATGAACACCGTAAGCTCAAGCGCCCAGAGGATATTCGAATTAAAGATGTAACGCGCGATGACGTTGGAAAAGGTCACGACCGTCATCAGCCCGAGAAGGACGGCGATGGCCGTTTCCTCGATCTGGTCGATCAGCCCGGTCTTGTGCTGCATCGTCCCGGTTCCCGTGTGTTATGGATGAGGGGGGCGGGCGTGACGCCCGCCGAGGAGCCAAGGCGCGCGCAGGCGCGCCCTGGCGGGGTCGCGATCAGGAGGCGGAATTCGAGGCGACGGCGGCCTCGATATTTTCCGCGCCCACGTCACCCTTGAACTTGTCCCAGACGGGTTTCATCGTCTCGACCCATTTGGCGCGCTGCTCGGGCGTCAGTTGACGCACCACGCCACCGGCGGCGATGACGGCCTGCTTGGCCTCTTCGTTCACCTTGGAGGATTCGGCGTTGCGGGTCTTGGTGACCTCGTCCACGATGGTCAGGAATTGCTCGCGCACATCGGCGTCAAGGCTGTTGAGCCAATCCACGTTGGTCACCAGAAGATAGTCGATAATGCCGTGATTGGTCTCGGTGATGCCGTCCTGCACCTCGAAGAACTTCTTGCCGTAGATGTTGGACCAGGTATTTTCCTGCCCGTCCACAACGCCCTGTTGCAGCGCGCCGTAGACCTCGGAAAAGGCCATTTTCTGCGGGCTGCCGCCTATGGCCTCCATCTGCGCCACGAGCACATCCGAGGATTGCACGCGGAACTTGAGGCCGTTGGCATCCGAAGGCTCGATCAGCGGCACATTGGCCGACATCTGCTTCATGCCGTTATGCCAGTAGGCCAGCCCCTGAAGGCCGCGGCGCTGCATCGAATCGAGCAGCGCCTGGCCGGTATCCGAGCCCTGGAACCGGTCCACCGCGTGCACGTCCGAGAACAGGAACGGCAGGTCGAAGAGGCGGAACTTCTTGGTGAATTTCTCGAATTTCGACAGGCTCGGCGCGGCGAGCTGCACATCGCCCTGAAGCATCGCCTCAAGCACCTTGTCGTCATTGTAGAGCGTGGAGTTGGGGTAGACCTCCATGCACATGGTGCCGTTCATTTCCTCGTTGACGCGGGTTTCCAGCAGCGAGGCGGCGATGCCCTTGGGGTGTTTGTCGGTATTGGTGACGTGGCTGAACTTGACGACGATCTCGCCCTCGTCACACGCGGCCATCGCAGAGCCTGCAAAGGCGGTAAGCGCCAGTGCCGATACGGCAGCGGTCATGAATTTCATCGGTGTCTCCTCCCATTTTGAGACGTTGCACTCAGCACCCGGTAAGGATGCGGCGCGCCGATGGTGCGGCAAAGCGCGGAGCGGCTCAAGCATTTGTGCATGGCCGCTATGCGTTTGGGGAATTTCCTTTGATGCCGGGGGTTTGCCGGGCGCTCTGGCAGCGGTGCATCGCGGGTGGGCGGCAAGCTGTGCGGTTTTCCGCACAGGGTGCACGGGCGTTGTGCGGAAATCCGCACGGATCAAGGGGCAGCGCAATTTCAGGAAAACGTGACAGGGTTTTGCGATTCGAAATTGTGGCAACTCAATCGTTTTAGGGAATTGCCCTAGCCTTTTTTCTTCCTTCTGCCCGACATGCCTAGGGGCGGTCTGAGACTTTGCAGCCCTAAAGGGAATCACTCGCAGGTTTTGCCGGAAAACGGTTGTGCGGCCTGAAAACGATCCGTGTCGCCTTGGTCGGAACGGAGTTTGCCCACCGTTGAGAGTAGATGAACACCATGACCTGATTCTTGACCAAATGATGCAAATCTGTAAGCCTATTTGTTGGACGTATAATCGAAATTCGCGGGTTTTTAAAATGTAATCAGAGCCTAAAATGAACGCATATAAGAGGATCTTGGGTTTGATCAAAAATGGGGTTTAGATGAATGAGGCCGATTCGCTCAATTCTGGTAGTTCTAACACTAGCGGCCTGCACCGCAACTGCCTCTCTCTCCACCGACCGTGAAGCTTGCGCCGCAGCCACCACGAAAGAGGCGCGCTATCTCAACCCGGCAGGCTTGTCTGGAGGCTTACTGCCTTGGGGTCCTTGCGTCGGCGCGATATACGATGGAGTGATGAATGATTTGGCTGACCCTCGTCGCGGTTCTTTAACGTTTGAAGACATATCTGCTGGCCAGCCCACACGTATCGCGGTCCGTGGGAACGAAGTCTTGAGTGTTGAGCGGCTGGAAGGAGTTAAGTGACACGATGTCAAAGTTCGTCAATTCAAACTTGGTCGCGCCTCAGAAAGCAATTGGTTCGCCTCTACGTAATCAACACCTAGTGGTCGCTATCGTAAGATGTTGCGCAATGAGCCAGCCTGCCATGCTGCACAATACGGCGCGGCAGGGGGTGCAATGGCTTAGACCTGCCATTCGCAGTTTATCCCCCCGCGCGGAATCAAGCAACCGTCTCAGGACGGCGGGTTTGGTTGCCATGGCGTGTCGCGCTTGAGGACGGTGTTGGCGAGGAGGATGAGCTTTCTGGCGG